>JAJDEC010000100.1 GCA_029259995.1 Phycisphaerae bacterium | reverse complement strand
CATGTGGCGCATGCGCCGTCTGCCAAGGAAGGGGAGGGCATGCTGCACGGCGGCGCCTACGCCGATGATTCCGCTGTGCTGGAACAACAGCTGAAGGATTCCATCGCTGCAATCGAGGGCGTGCCCTGCAGTTTTCAATTGTTGCGCGGCGATCCGGCGGCCGAAATCCTGCGAGTGGCTGAGGCGGAGTCCGTGGCGATGATCGTCATGGGAACCCACGGCCGAACAGGGATTGCCCGCATGTTGATGGGCAGCGTCGCCGAGAAAGTCGTTCGTCGCGCCATGTGCTCCGTGCTGATTGTCAAGCGATCGCAACTCAAGTAAATCAACGCGCAACGCTGCGGCGCGGGCGTCGGTTTGCATCGCCAGTTTCCAGAGCCTATTGCGGCCGTGCGTGGCGACTGCCCGCTGTGGTTGGCGAAGCGCCGCGTGTTGACGGCAAGACACCATCAAGGCGGCCCCCTCGGAGGGGGCCGCTCCGCCGTATCGCGCATCGCGCTAAGTTGAAATGCATAATGATTTATTGAATCCGCAACAGGCCTATTGCCTGTAACGAACCGGCTATTAGCCGGTTCCACACGATGAATCATTCCCAGTACCTGCTTAGAAAATATCCTTACCGCCGCTCAGGCGATGCTCGATGCGATCGGCGCATCGCGCGACGTCGAACAGGATCTTGCGAATCTCCGGCAGGTCCGCCGTTTCGGCGAGTTGATTCGCCGACACGACAAAATACTCCTTGCCCTTGATCGTCATGATCGCGAACGCCCCATAGGTCATACGCGAGTTCAGGTGCAACAGTCGCTGGTTGTGCTTGCCGTCGTACTCGCCGCAAACAGACAGGAAGCTGATGATGTCGTGGCCTTCGTCGTCCTGGCCGTTGAATGCGACATGCACGCGCTGCTTTCTATCGCCCAGCGGAATCGTCACGCGAATGCCCGCCTTCGTGTCGCTGCACTTGTATCCCGATTCGTGCGCGACGCGTCGCAGCAGTGCCGCCGTCTCGGCCTGCATGACTTCCGGTCGCGGATTCGGCGTCAGATCGGCGATGTCGTGCGGATCATCCGTCGTGGACATCCCGCATTGAATGCAGAATCGCGTGGCGGCGGCGTTTTCGAACTTGCAGGCGGGACAGACAACCGACGTAGACATGACGATGCTCCGATTCGATTCGCGTGAGACTCAAATGCCCATGGATACACGAGAATCGCGTTGAATTCAAACTCGATGTTCGCGCTTGTCGTGATCAATCCAGGATCTTGTGATATCCGCTGTGATATAGATTCACAACGGCCGGATCATTCAAGTCGCTGATTGGCGTTTCCACTTCGCTCATGTCCGGCGGAAACACAAAGAGCCCCGGCAGCGTGGCCGTCGTGACATATTCGCTCGACACGGAAACCTTCATCGCCGAAGTCGGCGGCAGATTGCGGCCGGCGAGGACGAATCCCCATGTTCCGAATGTCGGAACGAGCGTGTGATAAGGCCGGACCTGCAGATGGTACTGATTCTCCGGGCCCCATCGCGCCGCCGCCGTCGTGTGCGCGATGCACCAGAATGCGAGGCGCGATCGAAACGGGCTTGTGCTCTGGCATGTGATGACGCCGCCGTCCGTGAGATGGCGGCCGGCGAGACCGTAGAACGTTTTTGAGTAGAGCTTGCCCAGTCCGGGCACCGATGGATCGGGCAGATCGATCAGGATCGCATCGTAAAGATCCGTCGTCTCCGTGAGATACTTGAACGCATCTGTATTGTGAATCGTCAATCGCGGATCGTTCAGGGAATTCGCGTTGAGATCCGTCAGCATGGAACGCGTTCGAAACAGATCCGTGACGGCCGGATCGAGATCGACGAGATCCACATGCTTCACGTCGGCGTACTTAAACACCTGCCGCGCGGCCAGACCGTCGCCGCCGCCGAGAATGAGCACGCGCTCGCGTCGAGCCGCCGCCTCCATCGCCGGCAGAACCAGGGCCTCGTGATAGCGATATTCATCAACGGCCGCGAATTGCAGATGCCCGTTGAGATAGAGCCGCAAATCCTTGCGCCAACGCGTGATGACGATTTGCTGATACGGCGTGCGCTGCGAGAAGACAATCTCGTCCTGATACAGGCTGCCTTCCATCTTGCCGACCATCTTCTTGCTGAACACCATTCCAAGGATGAGCGCCAGCGAAGCCACGACGATCAGGACGGTCAGCCAACGAGTCCATCCCCGGATCTCGGCTCGAAAACGATACAGCACAAGTCCGCCGACGAGCACATTGACGAGCCCCGTCATCATCCCGGCGCTCACCAGCCCAAGATACGGAAGCAAGGCGAACGGAAACAGCACGGACGCCGCCAGCGCCCCCAGGTAATCCGCCGAAAGGACATTTGCCAGTGTGCCGCGCAACGTGCTGAGATCCCGCAGAATCCGCACAACCAGCGGAATCTCCAGCCCGACAAGCGTTCCGACAATCACGACAAGGCTGAACAGAACCGGCTGATAGAGTTCCGTGTATGCGAAGGCCGCGAATCCGATCAATGCACAGGAGCCGCCGATGACGCCGACGACGATCTGCCCGAGAACGAACCACGCGATCAGATTCTCGACGAGATAGCGAGACAGGAACGATCCGATGCCCATCGCCGTGAGGAACAGGCCTATGACGAGCGAGAACTGTGTGACGGAATCGCCAAGCAGATAGCTCGACAGTGTGCCGGCGACGAGCTCGTAAATGATGCCGCAGGCGGCCGCCGCGAAAATCGCGCCCACGAGCAGAACACGGCCGGATTGCGTCGGGGCGGCGTCTTGCGGCGATTGCGCGGTCATTCAAATGGGCTCCGGCACAGCGCGCCGCGCAAGAGGCGTCATTTGATGACGGCAGCGAGAACGATGGCGATACCGATGATCGCCGAGCCCATGATAACGCCGAGCGACGTGTTCTGATCCTCTTCGATTTCCTTGCGGATCGAGAAGGGGCAGATGACTTCCATCAACCAGATACTGAATCCGAATAGAAGAATCGCGACGACGAAGTAGATGACCGTGGGGATGAGTTCCCAGAGTTCGTGAATCACATGATCTGGCATAAGAAAGATCCTCAGTTACTTTCCGTGATAGATTCCACCCGCGATGAACACGGAGCGATATCGCCGCGAACTGTTGCCCGTGGCGTTCCCGCGCGCCGATCCCTCTCGAATGCTGATGGGCTGCTTCTCCGGTTGCGGCACGCCGAATCCGCTGCTGCTGGCGACGGCCGAGCCCGCCAATGCCAGTCCCATGATTCCGATGAGTGCGAATGCGCCTTTGCTCATGTCATGCTCTCCTCTATGTGGTCCGACGGGGCGAATCTCGTCAACTAATCGTCGTCACCGCCCGCGTCGCTTTCGTTCCATCGCAGCTTCTCAAAATTCGCCTTGAGGAACGCCTCGATGCAGACCCACGCGATGCAGAATACCGCGAAGATCAGATAATATCGCGTCAGGACCAATCCTTCGCGAATCGAAATACTGACGGCCACGCCGTTGCGTTCGACATCGCCTGCCGTCTCGCCCGTTCCCGCCTGGCCCAGAATCAACAGGCGATAATCGCCGGGTTCGGCGAGTTTGAAATAGACTGTGTCACTCGTGCTTCCCTCGGACCACGAGCCCTCGTGATCGACACCACTGTAGTATGACATCTCCGCAGAGAAATCGACGACGACTTCGTCCTTGCTGTTGACGACGGCGACCTGGAAATATTGCCAGGAATTGCTGACGGATGCATGAAAGTTCGCTTCGCACAAGGCATCTTTCTGGCGAACCGTGAATGTATCCACGGTGACGTATTCATTCTTGAACTGATCCGGTCGAATCGTCATGCTCCCGGCCGGATCACCCGTCTTGCCGATCGACCAGAACGTCGCGATCCCGAACAGGATCGCGAAGAGCCCCATGACCCAAATTGCCTGCTGCCGGAACGCGGAGCGCCTGAAGGGCTGATGCGGTGCGACGTTGTACGCCGCCGGCAGGGCTTCCGGCGCGAGTCCGAACGCCTCCGCAATTTCGGCCTTGTCGACGTACTCGGCCTCGTACCACTCCATTTCCGTCTCAGTCCATTCGGCACTGAGCAGGAACGGCGGCGAAATGGCGTCCATGTAGTAATTCTGATCGCCGATCTTTGCGACCCACGGCAATTCACCGTCGACCCATTCGACCTGCGTATAGCCGCTCTCGAAGACTTTCCAGGTGCGATCTGCAAATCGAAGCCTCTGCTTCGGCGCCGCCAGACGCGGTTCGAATCCGACGGGTCGATCGTCGAGCTCGCGCGTCAGGGAGAAGTGCCCGTTCTCCAGAACGATCCATTGATATCCGACATCCTTACTGAACAGCAGAAATTCGTCGCTGTGATACGTGCCTTCGAAATCCTTCTCGACGAATCGAATGTGCCCGACGACCGTGAAATCGACGCCGCGAATCGTCGCCTTCTGTCCCATATGAAACGGAACATTGGGCTTGCCGATCTGCACGGCCAGATCGAGCGTCGTCGGCTCGCTCCGACTTACGTCGATCATTCGATGACACTGCGGACAGACGACGCTTCGCGCTTCGCGACCGTGAATCGCGACGGTTGCATCGCAACCGCCGCAGGGGACGCGACGGACCGTCAGGTCGACGTCCGTCCCGCAATACTCGCAAGTGATGGAATCGCCCGCCTGGGCCGGCACGTTCATCGGCGCGCCACAGCAGACGCAATTCACGCTCTTCGTGCGATCGCCTGTCTTGACGATTCGCTCTCGCCGTTCGTCATCGGCGCCGCGCTCCGCTTTCATGCCGACCGTGACGCCGGCCTCCTCGGCCGTCATGTCCATTTTGACTTCGGACAAGTCGAGCCGCCGGCCGCGAAAGACGCGGGCCGTCGTGTCCTCCATATCGTATTCAATCGTCGCGAATCGATCGGCCATGCTCAGATCGAGAAAAGGCACGCGCTCGCCGGAAATAATCGGGAAGGGCAGTTGCCCTTCGCCGCCTTCGCAGATCGCGATGCCTTTCTCGTCGAGATGGAATGTCGTGGCGCCGAGTTGAATCGTCTGTCCCGGATAGGCGTCGGCATATTCAACCGGCGCCTTTTCCGATTCGTCGCACGACTCCAGTGAGAAGTTGTTCTCGTCCTCGCCGATCCATGTCGTCGAGCCGTCCTCGAAGGCGAGATACCATTCATCCCAGTAGCCGCGCTCGTATCCGTAGCGCACGCGGCCGAGAATGCTGAATTGCCGATCCATCAGCTTGCCGGTTCCGCCGACGAAGAACGGACTCGGCGTCTGAGCGAGGACGGCCATCTTGCCGGCGACGCGCGCGGCCTTCTCATCGAGCAGCACGGCGGATTCGCAGTACTGACAGACGACGAGCTTGGCGAATCGCCGATCGGCTTCGATTTCAGCGCCGCAGGACGGGCAGAACATGCCGTTGCCTCTCCAGTGAACTTCAGCAAACCAAGGGTTGCATCGTAGGGATCGCCCGGTTCCGGTCAAGAAAAATGGCGACGTCATCCGCCGGCCGCACGCGCCGTATATCGGCCCATCCGGCCGACGACTTTGGGACTCGCAGGCAAGCCCCGTCCGTGAGATCGAACGGGCCCCAATTGCCCGATGAAAAGCCGCGCATCGGGCAGCGCGAACGAATCGCGAGTGCATACAATGTAAGGGGAATGGAAATAACAGGCGTCCTTGGAGCTCGAATATGGCGAAAGCGCATGTAGATCCGGCGGAATTGCGGCGATTCGCTCGCGATCTGACGAGATTCAACCACGAATTGCAGTCACTCACGTCCGGCTTGCACGCCAAGCTCAACGCCCTTGAGCAGACGTGGCGCGATCAGGAGCAGCGCCGGTTCGCCGAGCAGTTCGAACAGACGCTCAAAGTGCTGAGCAAGTTCGGCGTGGCTTCCGAGGATCATATCTCGTTCCTCATGCGAAAAGCGGCGCACATTGAAGAATACCTGGGTCAAAGATGACGCACATAAATCGCACGTCGAAGCGCGAATCCATCAAGAATCCTGACTGATCATGGCACGATCCGCACGCGTCCAATCCACGGAAGCCATCAAGCAGTTTCGCGCGAAGCTCATCAAGTTCGCCGAAAACGCAAAAGCCGCGCTGGGCGATACGGACGCGGAACTGCTGCGAACGGGCACTTGGCTTCGACAGGATCGCCAGTCATTCTGGAAAGCCGAGTATCGAAAGCGCGCCGAGGAATTCCAGCGCACCAAGTCCGCCCTCAACCAGAAGAAACTCTACAAGTCTGCGACGGGCGATCGGCAATCGACTGTCGAAGAGGAGAAGGCGCACGCCAAGGCCAAACGCCGTCTGGAAGAAGCCCAGGAGAAAGTCGACGCCGTCAAGTCGTGGCTTCGCAAACTTGAGGACGAGCGATTTCTCTACAAGGCCCAGTCCCAGCGCATGGCCCGCGCCGCCGATCTGGAAATCCCCCGCGCCGTCGCCATGCTCGATCGCGTCCTCGATTCACTCGATTCCTACTTCCACGAGACGGCGCCGTCGCCCGTTACGGGCATGAGCGACGCCTTCGAAACCATGGCTCGCGGACTCAATCCCCAGCAGCGCGCCGATGCCGAACGCGTCGACGCGGAGCGCCGTGCGGAGTGTGACCGACTGCGAACGCTCGCCCTGGCGCCCGCCGAGCGTGACGCCGTTCCGCCCGTTGACGAAGCACCGCGCTGGCCGATCGAACGCGGGTTCTCCGACAAGCAGATCGATGCGCTGGCGGCCCTGGAATACGAGCGTCGCCCTGTTGATCGCCAGGACGTCGTGATTGTCGCAAAAGAAACGGAGTCGGCGCAACGCGTCTTCATGATCCGCACGCGCACGTCGTCGCCCGGCGACTCGGGCTGGTATGTCGGGCCCGTTGGCGTCAAACCGACGAGCGAGGATTGCATCGCCCTGACGGTCGACGAATTGCTTTCCGCGCGGAAGGATTGGTCATGCGTATTCGCGATGCCTTACGGTTATCTTGTCGTGGAAAAGGACGATGGCGTTGAGTACCTCTGTAACGAGACTGACGAGCCCATTCCATTCGTCTTCGAGAAAGACGGGCCGGCGGCGAACGAGAACGGAAAGGACGAATCGAAATGAGTGTGTCATCCGGCCAAGGCAGGCTCGGCAAGGCGATCAAGGAGGTTCAGGCGGACTTCGCCGAGCTGAAGCGGTACTGGAACGACGACGCTGCCGAAAAGTTCGAGAAGAACCACATTGCCCCGCTCGTTCTGAATGGACGAGCCGCCATCGAGGCCATGGGGCACATTGAGCACTTACTGCTTAAGATGAAGCGGGATTGCGAGTAGTCTCCGCCGGACGATCCGCGACGAGGCGAAATTCGAAGCCTGTCCAAACCAGAAAAAGGAATCACCCATTACGACGCCTGCCGAACCCGACATTTCAAAGTCCGAGCCGATCTCAACGGCGCGGCGCGCGGCCACCGGCATGACGCTGCGCGATCTGCAACAGGCGGCGCTCAACGATCTCGTCGAGCTTGCACCGCAGGCCGTCGAACAAGCCGACCAGGCCATCGAAGCGGATTACCAGAAGCAACTCGATCGCGCCGATCGAAGGTACCGGCGCGCTTTGAAGCGCGTGGAGTCCCGATACGAATCCATGATCGACAAGGGCCGGCGCGCGTTCGAGCGCCAGACGTCGGAGGTCGACGGAAAATTCGCAACGCGCCTGTCTCGAATAGAGACCGAACGGCAGAATGCCCGTGCGAAGATCATGCAGGAAGCGACGACGGCGGGGCACGAAGTCAAGGCCAAACTCGAACAGGAAATCTGGCTCGCGGAAAGTGTTGTCGAAGGCGCGAGAACCCAGGCCGCCCAGCAGCGCAAGCAGCTTGAGAAGGACACGGGCCAACGCCGCGCCACAATCGATGCGCTGGCCATGCATGCGGACGAGGCCGTTCGGGCGCATCGTTTCAAGCCGCCGACGTTCCAGGTGGCGGCGGATGAGTCCCGACTTGGCGAGAACCCTGCAACGGCGTATACGGAGCTGATTGCGACGATCAATCAGAACACGGAATCGCTCTCTCGATTGTTCGTCCCCGGATTCTTCAAAGGCGCGCGGCCGGGATTGATCATGTTTTTTGCGTGCGTCCTGTCTGTCGCGGCGGCAGTTTGGTACGTTTACTCGAACCCCGGCGGTCCGACGTTCGCAATCCTCGGCCCGTCGGCTTTCGGCGGCGCCGTCGCCTTGTGTCTCGCGATCGGCTTCATGTTGCGGCGCGTCGGCGCACGCAAGATCGAGGCCGCCTATCGGCCCATCGTGGCTGACATCGCAACGGCACGCGTCGCCGTCGATCAGTCGCACACATTGTCGCGCCGATTAATCGACAAGAACGAACGCGACGCAATCTCCCATCGTGATACAGAAGTCAAGTCGGCGCATGACAAATACGATCCGCAACTCACTCGCGTCGCCATCCGTCGAAAGAACCTGCTGCAGACCGTCGAAGAGGACTTCGCCAGGAACCGGCGCGAGCTCGAAGCCCGGCGGGATCTTGCCCTGCGGCCTTTTCGGAACTGGCCGGACAACGAATTACCCAAACTCGAGGCGCGTTTGAATCGATATCGTGAGTTTCTCAAAGCACGGCGCGATCAGTCGTGTGATGTGGCCCAGCGCGAATATGACGCCGCCCGCGCGGACCAGAGAGAGCGCTGGAATCGGGGCGTCGAACGAATCGGCGCGACGCTCGATGTGGCCGCCGGCTTCGACGATTCGCTCAGACTCGGCATGATGGAGACCGATTGGGGCGAGTGGCGTCCCAATTTTGTCTTCACCGGCGTGGTCCGCTTTGGTACGCTCGATGTCGACTTCGGAAAAATTGCGCCCAGGTTTCGCGACGATCCGAGACTCAATCGCGAGCGCCTCGTGCCGGCCAAAGTGCCGGCAATGCTCGCTTTCCCGCAACGCGGCTCGCTGTTGATCCGTTATTCCCGGGAAGCCCGCGACGAAGCCAACGCGGCATTGCAGACCGTCATGACGCGACTGCTCACGACGATTCCGCCGGGCCGGGCCCACTTCACAATCATCGATCCCGTCGGTCTCGGCCAGGGCTTCGCCGGATTCATGCATCTCGCCGATTACAACGACGCAATGATCGGAGGGCGAATCTGGACCGAGGGCCCGCAGATCGAACAACAACTGACTGATCTGACGAATCACATGGAAAACGTGATTCAGAAATACCTGCGAAACGAGTACGAAACGATCGACGAATACAACCAGCAGGCCGGCGAACTGGCCGAGCCTTATCGATTTCTCGTCGTCGCCAACTTCCCGTCGAACTTCAGCGAGGAGGCGATCCGCCGACTCACGAGCATCGTCGCCAGCGGATCGCGCTGCGGCGTCTACACGCTGATCTCACACGATGCGCGAATGCAACTGCCCAAGGAAGTCGGCACGCAGGATCTCGTCGGCGACGGCGTCTACCTGTCGCAGAATGACGATGGTACCTTCGTGTGGCGGGACGAAGTATACAAGCACTTCCCACTGACGCTCGATGTGCCGCCGCCTGAGAACACGGTTACGGAATTGATGCAGCGCGTCGGAGAAGCGGCCCGCGAATCCGGAAAAGTCGAAGTGCCGTTCACGTCGGTAGCGCCGAAGCCGGAAGAGCACTGGTCCCGCAGCGCCCAATACGATCTCGTCGCCCCCCTCGGCAAGACGGGCGCGACACGGCTGCAAAGCCTCTCGCTTGGAAAGGGCGTCGCGCAACATGTCCTGATCGCCGGAAAGACCGGCTCGGGCAAGTCGTCATTGCTCCATGCCATCGTCACGAGCACGGTTCTCTGGTACTCACCCGACGAAGTCGAACTCTATCTCGTGGACTTCAAGAAGGGCGTCGAGTTCAAGACCTATGCGACGCACGCACTCCCGCACGCGCGGGCCATAGCGATCGAATCCGATCGCGAATTCGGCCTCAGCGTCCTGCAACGGCTGGACGAGGAGATGAATGTGCGTGGCGAACTGTTTCGCAAGGCGAGTGTTCAGGACCTCGCCGGATATCGCGATACGCCCGGCGCCGTCACGATGCCACGAACGCTGCTCGTCATCGATGAATTCCAGATTTTCTTCAGCGAGGACGACAAACTCTCGCAAGATGCGGCCATGCTGCTGGATCGACTCGTCCGGCAGGGCCGTGCGTTTGGCATGCACGTCATCCTCGGATCGCAAACGCTTGGCGGAACATCGGGGCTCGCCCGCAGCACGATCGGCCAGATGGCTGTTCGCATCGCGTTGCAGTGTTCCGAAGCCGATTCGCAATTGATCCTCGACGACACGAACCCGGCCGCGCGATCGCTGACGCGCCCCGGCGAGGCCATCTACAACGACGCCGGCGGTCTCGACGAAGGCAACAGCCCGTTCCAGACCGCGTGGCTGCCGGATCGCGAACGG
>JAJDEC010000099.1 GCA_029259995.1 Phycisphaerae bacterium | reverse complement strand
GGTTCGCATTATGACAATCCACGCAAGCAAGGGCCTTGAATTTCGCGCCGTGGTTCTGGCGGAAGCGGGGAAGAAGTTCAATCTGCAGGATGCGCAGCAGGCGTTGCTGGTGGATCGGAAGCTGGGCGTGGGGCTTGAGGGCGTGGATCTGGTCCGGCATTTTCAATACCCGACACTCCCCCACCGGCTCGTCGGCGACGCCGTGCAGCGAGAGTCGATCGCCGAGGAATTGCGCGTGCTCTACGTCGCATTGACGCGGGCCAAGGAGCGGCTCGTCGTCGTTGGAACGGGGAAGCTGATTGAGTCGCCGGCGGCGGCGGACGCGCCGCCGCAGCCTTCGTGTGTGCTTCCATTACCGATTCGGTTGAATGCGCGAAACAGCATGACATGGGTACTCGCGGCCCTGCAATCGATGCCGGCCTCGCTCGTGAACTGGGCGGGCATCTCGCCGGAGGGCCCCACTCTATTCAGCGTCACGCAATATGAACTCGGCGATATGCGGGACTGGGCGTTTGAGTCGCCACAAAGTGCGTCGGCGGCCAAGCAGGCGCGGGAATTCGCAACGCTGGCGCATACCGGTCAGATATCGCCCGCGCATGTACCCTTGATCGCGACGATCGAGCGGCGGCTTTGCACACCCTATGCGGCGGAGGCGCTTTGCCACGTACCGGCGGTCGTCGCGGCGAGCGAACTGAAGCGGCGTTGGAACCTGATGGAAGAGGCGGACGATCCTGTCGGGGCCATGCCGGGACCGACAGCGGCGTCGAAGTATCCGCGAACGTTTCGCATGCCGACATTCGGTGCCGCAACGGCGCCGGAATCGACGCACGTGGGAACCTGGACGCACGAGTTGTTGCAGCGCGTGGATTTGGCGCAGGCGTGCGACAAGGGAAATCTCGAATCGCAATTGGCCGGGATGGTCGCGGCAGGTCAATTCACGGCGGATCAGGCGGCGGCAATCGATCTCGACGCATGTGCGTGGTTGTACGCAGCGGAGCTGGGCGTGCGGCTGCGCAAGCCGGCGACGCGCGTACTGCGGGAGTGGCCGTTTGTGCTGGCAACGGACCCGCGGCGATATCACGTCGATGCGGCGGCGAAGGATGCGGGCGATCTGCTGCTGGTTCGGGGCATCGTGGACTGCCTGTTCGACGACGGCAGTGGTTGGGAAGTCCTCGACTACAAGACGGATCGCGTCTTCGGCGATGCGCTCAGCGAGCGCGCCAGGGAATACGCCGGTCAGGTCCAGATTTATGCACAGGCCGTCGAGGCGGCGTTCGGCGTTCGGCCGAAGGCAACTTGGCTCGCGTTCATGGCGCCGCGGGAAATCGTCCGTGTCTGACGACGTTGAATTCGCTTGACGATCGCGCGCACAAGGATTGCAATGGCTCGTGGTCAACAAGGACGACTCGGCCCCTTCCGCCGCAAGGCGCGGGGCCGGCATTCAAGGATGAATTGCTCATGTCCGCACGAAGCTCGTTTCACACGTTATCGCTGGCCCTGCTGATCGCCGTCGCGCCGGTCCTTTTCTCCGGCTGCGAAGGGGCGACGCGCAGCCATGACAAGCGCGTCGTCGACATCACACCGCCGGAAGATGATTACGATCCGGATCGACCGCGAAGTGAGTTGCCTGTCATCTCCGACGAAGTCGAAGAGATGATGGCGGCAAGGCAGGCCTATATCGAACGGCTGATCGAGCTGGAGCGGGCTTATCTCGAATCGGGCAACACGGAAAAGGCGAACTGGGCGCGGCGTCAGCGGGAACTGACGGAGAAAGTCGAAGTCTTCCCCTACTTGATCGAGGATGCGCCGGAAAAGTCGTCGCTGGCGACGCCGGTTGATTCGATTCCCGAGGCCGATGCCCTGTATGACGAAGGCTACGCCCTGTACGACACATTCGTCGGCATTCCCTTTTGGGGCTTCAGCAAGCTGAACCATAAGGATGCGCGGCGGGCCGTGGAGAAGTTCCGCACGATTCTTCGCGAACATCCGACATCGGACAAAGTCGACGACGCGGCCTACTACTGCGGCGTGATCTATAAGGAGTTTCTCCGCGAGGACGATCCGGACAATCAGCTCGCGCTGCGCTATTACAAGTGGGCGCTGGAACTCGATCCCAAGACGCCGCATCCCGTTCGCTTCGACATGGCCGTCGTGTACGACTATCGCCTGCATGATCGGGCCCGGGCGATCGAACTGTATCACCAGGTGCTTGAGACGGAGGAGGCCGGCATCCAGTCGAACCAGCGATGGGCGGCCGGTCGGATCGAGAAGCTGTCGGATGATGATCGCAGTCCGTTGCGACCGAGGGATCGGACGCTGGCGCGGCGTGCACCACGGCCGAGCGTACGGCCTTCATCCTCGGACGCGTACGACGATCCTATTCACGAAGAACCCGGCATCCCGGAGCCGCGATAACCGCTGCGCCGCAGCTGGCCAGGGAATCAGGCATCCTGGATCAACGACGCCTACGTCAGGTGCGCCTGCTCCGCCTTTCGGACAAACCAGAACACGTAGGCCGCAAGTCCGAACCCGCCGATCAGGCTGACGGCGCCAAGCCCGAGCATCGCGCGGTCATTCGCCGTGAAATACTCATGCAGGGCCCAGCCGCCGAACAAGTCGGCACCCATGATCGCGAACAGCAGGAATACGAGATGGAACCAGCGGAGGGACATCGAACACCTCCAGTCGAATGCGGTGATTTCCGCTACTGAATCATAGGCGCGCCGCGAATTGCCGCACCTGCGTTTCGGGCCCGTTACACGGACGTGAACAATCGCGTTTTGGGGCGCGTGGACCAATTCATAAGGAAGGTGCACGGACTGGTCGGAGCATCGAACAGCATATCGTGATCCGGAGGTCAGTTCCGTTCAAACACAATTCGCAATCCCAGCCTGTAGGCTGGGCCACGGGGCCAGACCTGAAACCACACACCAATTGCCGCCGGCACTGCTTGAGAGCAGTGGCACCCAGCTCGTCCCTTTTTTTGATTTTGACTTTTTTGAATTTTGACTTTTCCGGCTACGCCGTGCCGAAGATGCGATCACCGGCGTCGCCCAGACCGGGGAGGATGTAGCCCTTGTCGTTAAGGCAGCGATCGACGGACGCGGTATAGATATGCACGTCGGCGTGCTTCGCGTTCAGGTTGTCGATGCCTTCCGGGGCCGCGACGAGGCAAAGGACCTTGATGCTCGTCGCGCCGGTCTGTTTGACGACGTCGATGGCGGCAATGAGCGAGCCAGCCGTGGCCAGCATCGGGTCGATGACGATCACGTCCGTCTCGGCGATGTTGGGCGGGAGCTTGTTGTAATAGGTGATCGGTTCCAGTGTCTTTTCGTCGCGATAGATGCCCAAGTGCCCCATCCGGGCCGACGGCAACAGCTGATGCACGCCTTCGGCCATGCCCAGCCCCGCGCGCAGAATCGGAACGAGCGTGAGTCCCCGCGAGAGCGTGCAGCCGTCACATGCTTCGAGCGGCGTCTCGATCTTTCGCGCCGTCGTTGGATAGTCGCGTGTGATCTCGAACGCCATGAGCCGGGCGATGAGACCGATGAGGCGGCGGAACTGCTCGACGCCCGTGTTCTTGTCGCGGATGACGGTCAGTCGTTCCTGCACGACGGGATGACGGATGATTGTGACGTTGGGCCAGGTTCGACCGGTCATTGCGGGGCTCCTTCTTCTTCGGCGGCTATCTTAACGAGGATTCGCCATCGTTGTCGCGTCACGTCGGCGGGTGCCACTGCTCTCAAGCAGTGCAGGCGGCGAAAGGGTGCGTTTGATCTTGAGCCGGCAATCGACGCGAAGTGACCGTGGCCCAGCCCATGGGCTGGGGGCGCGAATTGCGTTCGCTGCGAGGCGTCGCCCACGAATTCAGCGAACCTTCGACGTCTCAGCCGATTCGAGCCCCCACCGCATGCGGTGGGGAAGCGAATTGCGTTCGCATTGGAGCGGTGCTCAGGATGAGGGCTGCAATTGATATCTCAGCCAATTCGCTCCCCCAGCCTGTAGGCTGGGCCACGGACGACGATCGCCACATCACAAGTGGCCCGTGCATTCAACGCCTGCCGCATGCCCCTGCTGCCAGGCGAGCAGCGACACAAGCGCCCACAGGCAGAAGTTGTGATCGCGCCGGCCCGTGCGATGCTCATCCAGCATCTGCGTCGCCCCATCGCGGCTCAGCACACTGCCGAAGAAGCAACGATCGCTGTCAATGAGCTGCCGCGCCATGTCATACAGCGGCCCCCGCAGCCAGACGCCGACCGGCACTTCGAAGCCCTTCTTCGAGCGGTTGTGCAATTCCGGCGGCAACTGCTCCCGAAACGCCTCGATCAACAGATGCTTCTTGCGATAGCCATTCACTTTCCAATGCCAGTCCATCGGCATCACGGCATCGACGAGGCGATAATCCAGCATCGGGGAACGCACTTCCAGACCATTCGCCATCGACGCCAGATCGACCTTCGTCAGCATGTCGTCCGGCAGGCTCAGTCGCCATTCGGTTCGCAGATGGTTGTTCAGATCGTTGGATTCCCGCGGCTCGCCACGATAACTCCACAGCAGATCGGCGATCTCCGCCAACACGCGCGGTGCATCCGCCGGCGCGTGCAGCAGGCGGGCGTACGTCGCATCGTCACTCGTGCGCATCCAGTAGGCGTAGCGCTGTTTGTCGCGCGCGTCCATCGAGCGAATCGCCCGCTTCATCATGCTCGCCTTGCCGCCCAGCCAGGTTTCTCGCTTCGCCGGCAGCGACTCGATGAACCTTCGCGTGATACCGTATAGGGGCGAGCGAGCAAACCAGCCGTAGCGCTGCATCAGCGTGGCCGCCGCGTAGCGGTTGTAGCCGCCGAAGAGCTCATCCGCCCCGTCGCCGCTCAGGGCGACCGTCACATGCTCGCGCGTCAGCTTGCTCAGCAGATAGGTCGGCAACACGGAGCTGTCGGCGAAGGGTTCGCCGATATGACTCTGCATCGTCGGAATGACGTCGCGGATGTCATCCAGCGACAGCGGCAGCACGGTGTGATCGGTGCCGTGCATCTTCGCGACCAACGCGGCGTATTTGCTTTCGTCGTAGAAGACCTGACCGGGAAAGCCGACGCTGAACGTGCGGACGCGCGTGCTCGATGCGTGCTGGGCCAGTGCCGTGATGATGGCGGAGTCGATCCCGCCGGAGAGAAAGACGCCGACCGGCACATCGGCAAGCAGGCGGCAACCCACGGCGGCGGCGAGTTTCTC
>JAJDEC010000098.1 GCA_029259995.1 Phycisphaerae bacterium | reverse complement strand
GCGCCGCACGAGAAGATGAGGTCCATCCCGATCTGAGACCGAATCCCGACAACGGTGACGCCGAGGACGACGACGTGGATTCGCTGGACATCGTGCGCAACGACAATCCGGATGAGCCGGACGGACCGATCGAGCTGTGTCCTTTCTGGACGTGGAGCGCCGATCACGAAGCACCAAGCCCGTCCGCACTTGATCCGGGCGGCATCTATCTGACGTTCATGCTCGGCGGCGGCGGACCTCCCGTGAAGATCATCGACGAGGCGATTCACCTGGGCATTCCCGAAGAGGCCGACATCGATGCGTTCGAATTCTCGTGGCTGCCCGATCCGGATACGGGAGCGCCGCTGTTGGCGCTGATCTTCAGCGTCGACGATGATGATCCCGGCACACCGATTGACGAATCGGGCGGCCTCTCGCCGGGGATGATCTACGGATCGTTCATGACCGGCAGCTCGTTCGCATTGCTGGCCGACAATGATCCGGCGATCCAGGACGACATCGACGCATTGACAATCTGGTGTGAGAGTCTCGAACCGCCGGCGCAGTGCAACTGTCGCGGCGACTTGAACAGCGACGGCGTTCGCGACGGACTGGACATCCAGGCGTTCACGGATTGCGTCACGAGCGGTGGGGCGGCGCTGCCGGATTGTTCGTGTGCGGACGTTAACGGTGACGGCGTCTACAACATGCTGGACGTGTCGGACTTCATCGGATTGCTGATTTCGAAGACACCTTGTCCGTAGTGTCTATTCGACGAGATCTTGACGACTAAGAGACACGGAGTCTGTCCTATGCACCGGACGGGCTCCGTGTCTTATCGGAGTCGTCTTCGCGAAGTTGGCTGATACCAAGTTTCTTTTGCGCCAATTCCGCCAGCGCGAACAATGCAAATCCTCCGAACGCGATCGCGAATAACGGAAATGGAAATGTCACGAGCCAAAGCGGCCATCGCGTTTCGATGACAGTCTTGCCGGATTGCGAATCCACGATGCGAGGCAATGAGAATGTATCAATTTGATATGGCCCTCGCGTGTCGGACTCCGACTTATACGCTTCGTAAAAATCTACCTCCAAGTCGCTCACGCTGGAAAGCAGCCTTCCATCACAGGTGTATTCGAACAGCTTGTTTCGTCTGGCTGCAGCGACTTTGACTCGATCGTCCGGCGTGGTGCAAATCGCGCTGGCGCCTGCGGTTGGGATATGCCATCCAAGCTGAAATTCACCCTCTGCCGAATATCGCTGAATGCGATGGTAGGCGCCGATCATCACGTAGATACGCCCCTGCGAGTCGACGGCCACATCATTCACATCGCTCAGTGGTAGCTCGACGTCGGCAGACTGGCCCACACCGTAGACGCCTACGATGAATGTCATGACAGCAATGGCCCAAATGGCCACGAAAACGACAACCCCGATGGCTTTCGGCACTTTGAGGAACCAGTTGATCATGAAAGGGCACTCACATTCGGCCGTACTTCTTGAAGGACGGCGGCCCGACGGATCCGATGCCCATGCCAAGAGATGTTAGGGGATCGAGAGCTTTCCTCCTTTTAGAAAAAGACCGAGTAATTGTATGAGCAATGGCTACGTTCCCCGTCGGGCATGAGATCAACGACGGCGCAAACATGCGAGCTTGATCCTGTAGAGATCCAGTGAGAGTCGTCGGCGGTTTGAGACGGGAATCCGGGCGGGGTTCCCAATTCCCGGCCCCGGATGATATGAAGCGCCAACGATCCATCGCGCCGTCCTTCCATGACGGCATCGGTTTCATTCGAATCTTTGCCACACCCTTGAAAGGGTGGGCTAATGTCCTTGCGTCCCTATGGGGACGCATTTCAAACCGTTGGCAGGTGATTTCTTGAGCGTCTTTTCACCGCCCAGAAGTCTGTGATGCACAAGAAAAAGGTTCTTCACGGATTTGCGGGACGAAGGCGTATCACGCCCTGGAACTTGGATTGTGCGCCGCGAAGGACCCCGGAACGATCCCTTGAGAACAATCCAGGCGAAGGATCCTAGAGGGATCCATTGAGAAGAGCCCAGCGATTTATCGCTGGGGCACGCTGACCAAATTCCGCCCCGTAGGGACAGAATGAGTGCCACGCGCCTGGCTCGCGCCGTCCCTCCGGGACGGCAATGCGCAGGAAAACCCTCATCGCATTCCCAGCCTTGAAAAGGCTGGGCAATTTTCACGTCGTCCCTACCGGGACTTGGTGGAATACGGCCGCCACGTCAAAAAGAGACGTCAACGGTCCCCGCAAACCCGTGAAGAGCCAAAAAAAACACGGCCCGATCACGAATGATCGGGCCGTGCTATCTATGTGAATCGCCGCCAACTCGGGGGCGGTCGGTTGCTAATCAATCGGGCTTACATGCCCATGCCGCCGGGGACGCCGGGGCCGCCGCCGTGGCCTTTCTTGTCTTCCTTGATGTCGCTGATGGCACAGTCCGTCGTCAGGAGCAGCGCGGCGACGGATGCGGCATTCTGAAGCGCGACGCGCTCGACTTTCGCCGGCACGATGACGCCCATGGCGATCATGTCGCCGTACTCGCTCGTCAACGCGTTGAAGCCGTAGTTCGCCTGCTTGGCCTCGAAGACCTTCTGGGCGACGACGCTGCCGTCGAGTCCGGCGTTTTCGCAGATGACCTTGATCGGGGCCCACAAGGCGCGGCGAACGATATCGACGCCTGTCTTCTGATCGCCCTTGGCCTTCTTCTCTTCCTTATCGAGGACCGATGCGAGGGCGCGAAGCGGGGCGACGCCGCCGCCCGGGAGAATGCCCTCTTCGACGGCTGCGCGACAGGCGTGCAGTGCGTCTTCGACACGGGCCTTCTTTTCTTTCATTTCGACTTCCGTCGCCGCGCCGACCTTGATCATCGCGACGCCGCCGGCCAGTTTGGCGAGGCGTTCGTCGAGCTTCTCGCGATCGTAGTCGCTCGTCGTTCGATCAATCTCGGCCCGGATCTGCTCGATTCGGCCCTTGATGTCCGACGCCGTGCCGGCGCCCTGAATGACGGTCGTGTTTTCCTTGTCAACGACGATGCGTTTCGCCTGGCCCAGGTCCTTGATGTCGAGGCCTTCGAGCGTTACGCCCGTTTCTTCGAACACCGGCGTCGCGCCGGTCATGATCGCGATGTCCTGGAGCATGGCCTTGCGTCGATCGCCGAAGCCCGGGGCCTTGACGGCGCAGCACTGGAGCGTGCCGCGGAGCTTGTTGACGACGAGCGTCGCGAGGGCCTCGCCTTCAATGTCCTCGGCGATGATGACGAGGGGGCGGCCGCTCTTGGCGACTTTCTCGAGCATCGGGACAATGTCCTTGACGCTCGAAATCTTCTTTTCGTGGATGAGGATGTAGGGCTTGTCGAGGCGGACTTCCATCTCTGCCGGATCCGTGACGAAGTGCGGCGAGAGATAGCCCTTGTCGAATTGCATGCCTTCGACGAGGTCGACGATCGTTTCCAGCGTCTGGCCTTCTTCGACCGTGATGACGCCGTCCTTGCCGACTTTGTCCATGGCCTCGGCAATCTTCTTGCCGATCTCCGCGTCGTGGTTCGCCGCGCAGGTGCCGACCTGGGCAATCTGCTTCGACTCCTTCACGGGCTTGCTCATGCGGGCGTATTCTTCAACGATCGACTTGACCGCGAGGTCGATGCCGCGCTTGAGTTCCATCGCGTTGGCGCCGGCGGCGACATTCTTGAGGCCTTCATTGAAGATGGACTCGACGTAGACCGTGGCTGTCGTCGTGCCGTCTCCGGCGTCGTTGGACGTCTTCGTGGCGACTTCCTTGACCATCTTCGCGCCCATGTCGGCGTAAGGATCGTCGAGTTCGATTTCCTTGGCGACGCTGACGCCGTCTTTCGTGACCGTCGGCGAACCGAACGACTTCTCGATGACGACATTGCGGCCGCAGGGGCCCATCGTGACTTTGACCGCGCGGGCGAGCTGGCTGACGCCGCTGCGAATCGCCTCGCGGGCTTCCATATCAAACGTGATCTTCTTGGCTGCCATAGTAATTTCTACTCCGTGTTTCGGTTATTTTTCGTATTCGTCGTTGATGCCGTCAAAGGGATCTTCTCGCCACGATTTACCGGCCTCTTTCACTTGCAGTTCCGCGGTTTCAACGACGTCTGAATCGACGTACAGGACGTCGTCCACAAGGTCCGTCGCGATAATGTCCGACGTGCGAATGTCGATGCGGAATCCCGAGTCCTCCACGCGCGTGTAAGCGAGCGGCTGAATGTGCAGGGCGTCCTCGTTTCCGGGGAACGTCAGCATCAATCGTGCTTCGGGGCCGAATCGAATCGCCTCGTCGAGCGCGGCTACGAACAGGCTGGGCTTCATGCAATCCCTTTAACAGAGGGCTCCTCGAAGTTCGAGGGGCCGTTTCCTGGAACGGGTTCGACGCGATCATTCACGCGTTTGCGATGCCCCGCCCCGAATCCTCCCCGAATCGCGGAGAGGTGATCAGCCTGCTCAAAGACTGATTTTTTCAGAACCTGACGCGTGCCGATTCGGCACAATGGGTCGCTCGTCAGTCCAGGATGGCGAGGATGTCGCTCTCATCCATGATGAGGAACTCTTCGCCGTCGATCTTGACTTCCGTTCCGGCGTAGCTCGTGAAGAGCACTTCATTGCCCTTGCTGACCTGCATCTTGGCGCGTTCGCCCGTGTTGAGCAGCTTGCCGTCGCCCACTGCCACCACTTCGCCGCGCTTCGGCTTTTCCTTGGCGCTGTCGGGCAGCACGATTCCGCCGGCCGTCACGGCGTCAGCCTCGATGCGCTTCACTACTACCTTGTCACCGATCGGGCGAATCTTGATGCGTGTCTTTGTCGCAGCCATATGTCGAACTCCTTTTAAATTCTTTTCTCGCTGTCGCGCCGTCGTCGGCGCTGTCCTGTTTATCCTGCCGACCACTCACGAACGGTCGGTACCATCTCCAAACAATCAATTCAGATTCGGCAGCTTCGGCAACTCAATGTCGTATACGCGTCGAGCCACGCGGGAGATCATCTCCACGATTTCTGCGTGATGGCGATCGCCTTCCACGACACTGAACACGTCCAACTTGATCGCGTCGGACAGAAGCCTCGGCGCCGGATCGTCACAAACATAGAGGCAGGGCGTTTTCAGGCCGATACGGCGAATTCGCCGAACGGCTTCCAGGCCGCCCGATGGGGGCAGTCGATCGTCGACAATCACCAGGTGAACTGGATTGTTCGTTGCGATCCCGATCGCCTCCGTATCGGAATTGGACCAATGCACACCGATCGGCCATCGCGAAAGGCAACCCGACAGGTCCGCCGGCCAGCCGCTCTCGTCCGCATGGGCAATCAGGAGGCTTAGTTGAAACGAAGCAAACGTCACTGAATCCAATTTCCTCTCGGCCGCCGCAAAATGCGACGGCGCACCGAAACCGACGGGATACATTGCAACGCGCGTGCCAATCCGGATCGCTCGGTCGGACAATGGGGCGGAATGTTTGTAAGTGTTGTATTGGGAGTCGGTTATGGTTTTTCTTGTGCGTGGTCCAGATGATCGCAATCGGCGAGCATGCTGCCAGAATGAGTGAGGCGGCGGTTCACGCCGGTGCCGAGACTGTCAGATTGGCATTCCCAGGGATGGTCGAGCCGTTTGTCGGCTATCCTTCGTAGGACTTGAGCCGGACCTGCCGAATCGGATGGATTGCAAGGTACCGGGTCTGGACAGAGGAGTTTCCCAAATGAAGGCATCTGATCTTTTTGTGCGTTGCCTCGAGGCGGAGGGCGTCGAATTCGTGTTCGGTGTCCCCGGCGAGGAGAACGCCGACATGATGATCTCCCTGTCGGATTCCACGATCCGCTTCATCCTGTGCCGGCACGAACAGGCGGCGGCGTTCATGGCCGACGTATACGGTCGCCTCACGGGGCGAGCCGGCGTGTGCCTGGCGACGCTCGGGCCCGGGGCGACGAATCTCGTTACGGGCGTTGCCAACGGCAACATGGATCGCTCACCGATGGTTGTGATTACCGGCCAGGGCGACACGCAGCGTCTCCACAAGGAGTCGCACCAGGCGATGAACGTCGTCGAAATGTTCAAACCGCTGACAAAGTGGGCCGAGTCCGTCCAGCATCCGGACAATATCCCGGAGATGGTTCGCAAGGCGTTCAAACTGGCGGAGTTCGAGAAGCCGGGCGCGTGTCTCGTTGAACTGTCGGAAGATATCGCAGAAATGGAAACGGATCAGTTGCCGATCCGACCTGTCGCGACGCGCCGACCGGGGCCCGATCCCAAAGCGCTCGTCGATGCCGTCACGCTGATTCGATCCGCGAAGAATCCGATTATCCTCGCGGGCAACGGCTGCGTGCGCAAACGCAGCAGCGAGCAACTCTGCCGACTTGCCTCGCGTACCGGACTCGGGGTTGTCAATACGTTCATGGGCAAGGGGGCGATTCCGCGCAGCAGCGAGCACTGCCTCTTCACGATCGGTCTCCAATCCCGCGATCATGTTTCATGCATCATGGACGAGTCGGATCTCGTCATTGCGATCGGATACGATCTCGTCGAATACAGTCCGATGCGATGGAACCAGGGGAAGGAGAAGAAAATTCTGCACATCGATTTCCTTCCCGCGGAGGTGGACGACAACTATCGCGTCGATGTGGAACTTGTCGGTGACATCGCGAATTGCGTTCACGGGCTGATGGAAGCACTGGGTGATCTCGAAGTGCCGATGTTTGACATCGGCCGACACGCGCGGCGCCGCGCAGAGATGATCGAGGATTACGAGCAGCATAGGGATGATGCGACGGAAGGGACCATCCGGCCGCAGAAGGCGTTGAGCGATTGCCGGGACGTCCTGGGGCCGGGCGATCTGCTATTGTCCGACGTCGGCGCGCACAAGATGTGGGTCGCCCGGCAGTATCACTGCGACGAACCGAACACGTGCCTGATCCCCAACGGCTTCTGCTCGATGGGCTTCGCGCTGCCGGGGGCGATTTCGGCGCAGTTGATTTATCCCGAAAAGCGCGTGATTGCCGTTTGCGGCGATGCCGGATTCCTGATGAACGTGCAGGACTTCGAAACGGCCGTGCGATACAAATTGCCGATCGTGTGCCTCGTGTGGGAGGACCATGCGTACGGATTGATCGAGTGGAAGCAGGAGACGAATTTTGGTCGGCACACGGATCTGTCGTTTGGCAATCCGGATTTCGTGATGTTGGCGGAGGCGTTCGGTGGATTCGGCGCGCGCGTGGAGAACGCTGTGGACCTGAAGCCGACATTGGAGAAGGCGTTCGCGAGTGGGAAGCCTTCGATTGTTGTCATGCCCGTGGATTATTCGGAGAATCTGAAGTTGACGAAGCGGCTTGGGGAGTTGACGTGTACGTTGTAGAGTGACTTCGGTTTGGCGCGTTGGCGCGTATTTGGGTGCCATGCTCCCCCTTAGAGGGGAGCATGTTGGCGAGGCAATTCGCCTCTCAAACGTCCTCCCCGTAGCGAGGCGGCGTTTCGCCTCGACATGCTTGCCTTTGAGGGCAAGCATGGAACGCGGCTGCAGATGAAAGACGACAAAGGCCGCGTGCTTGCGATGGTCGCCAACGAGTTTATTCATCGCCAGTGTTTCCCATTGGTGAAAGTCGGGAGAGCATGGTTCGCGAATTATTCACATCCCCCGAATCCCGAGTACTTCTCAGGAAGGAGCGGCTCGTCGTCGCTTGGTCTGTGGCATGGGCACTGGTAATGACCTTGTGCACTGCAGGTCGCACTTTGATTGTGGACGTCGCTCTCATCTGGGTATTTTTTCACTTCATCGGCGTGGCATACGTTGCGTGGCCGCTGCGGACCGTCGGCGAGACGCTACTGATTTCGGCTGTTGCTGCCCTGAGCTACATGTTGGCTGGATACCTCTTACTTCTTTCCGAGGGATTCGAATTCCACTCAGTATTCGCGTTCGGGCAGTATGTGTTGATAGGCTCGCTGGAGTACTGGCTCGTAATGGCCTTGGTACTCGTCATCGGTCGGTGGGGCCACCGACGAATCTCAACAATGCCATATCTCGGACGATGTCTGAGTTGTGACTACGACTTGCGTGGCAACGAGACCGGTGTTTGTCCCGAGTGCGGCGAGGCCATTCAGCCCGACCAGGGGCTCTACCTGTCCAAGTTAGACAATTTGTCGGAACAATAACAAAGGTATTCATCAATGCTCAAGCCGACCTATCCCTACTACCTTGCCAACAAACCCGTCGCCGCCAACACCGACCTCGAAGTCACCAACAAGTCGACCGGTGAAGTCGCCACGCGCGTCGCCATCGCGGATGCGGCGACGATCGACAAGGCCATCGCCGCGGCCGAGGCTGCGACGATTCCGATGCGCAAGTTCCCGTCGTACAAGCGCGCGGAGGTGCTGCATCACGTCGCGCGCCGCATGAAGGAGCGCCACG
>JAJDEC010000097.1 GCA_029259995.1 Phycisphaerae bacterium | reverse complement strand
GAAGAAGCCCTGTCCATGATCCTCTCCGGCGGCGCGACGGCCCCCCCAAGCGTCCGGCTGGAGACACCTCGTCGGAATCCACCGGATTCGATCGAATCGTCGAAGCCATAGGGCGTTTCCAACGCGGCGCCAAATCCGCCGCCGCCTCGATTGAATACCAACTCTAACATTCGATTTGCCCGACCGATACAAACGATGTATAGTTCGGGGTTTTCGATCGCAATGTTGCGATTGAACCCATTCCCGTTTCGGCGGCCACGTTCGAATCGGATTGAATCAGGCAGGGATCGCGTGCGACGGCGCGATCCGCTTCCCGGCGAGGGGCCATTCGCGCCGCTCGGGAAGAAACACCGCCATCGCATGCCTTCGGTCGCTCCACGATACATCTCAGATATCGAACGGCTCGACGAACGCAATTCAGGTATCCACACGAATGCTCAAACTCGACAACGCAACACTGGACCACATCGAAGTCTCCGATGAAGAACTGAATTTGGAGCTCTCCGAGGTATTCGGCGACACGATTACCGACGAATCCATTGACAAGAACATCGAAACGTCGGTCGGCGAATTCAAGACGGACAGCATCCTCAAGGGCAAGATCATCGGCATCAGCGGCAATGAAGTCGTTGTCGACGTCGGCCTGAAGAGTGAAGGCTACGTTCCGCTCACGGAATGGGATGATCAGACGGAGATCGATCCCGGCGATGAAATCGAGGTCCTCCTCGAAGCCCTCGAAACGGACTCCGGCGGCCTGCTGCTCTCGAAGCGCAAGGCCGATCGCATTCGGGGATGGGAACGCCTCCTGACGGAATGCAAGGAAGGCGACAAAGTCGAAGGCAAAGTCATGCGGAAGATCAAGGGCGGCCTGCTCGTCGATATCGGCGTGCCCGTCTTCCTTCCTGCCAGCCAGGTCGACACGCGCCGCCCCGGCGATGTCGGTCACTTCATCGGCAAGACGATCGATGCCGTCATCCTCAAGATTGACGAAGCGCGACGAAACATCGTCATCTCGCGTCGCAAGCTGATCGAAACAGAACGGGCCACGGCGAAGAACAAGCTGATGGCCGAAATCGAAGTCGGTCAGATCCGCGAAGGTATCGTCAAGAACATCGCCGACTTCGGCGCGTTCATCGACCTCGGCGGTATCGACGGCCTGCTCCACATCACGGACATGAGCTGGGATCGCATCGGCCATCCGAGCGAAATGCTCCGCATCGATCAGAAGACCAACGTCAAGGTCCTCAACATCGACAAGGAAAAGGAAAAGATCGCCCTCGGCCTCAAGCAGACGACGGAAAACCCGTGGGAGAAAGTCGGCGAAAAGTATCCCGTCGGATCCAAGATCCAGGGAACGGTCGTCAACATCACGCCCTACGGCGCGTTCGTGCGGCTTGAGAGCGGCATCGAAGGCCTCGTTCATATTTCCGAGATGTCGTGGACACGTCGCATCAACCATCCGTCCGAGATTCTTCAGCCTGAGCAGGAGATCGAAGTTGTCGTCCTCGAGATCGACAAGGACAAGCAGGAAATCTCACTCGGTATCAAGCAGACGGAAACCAATCCGTGGACGCTCGTTGCCGAGAAGTACCCGCCGAATACCGTCGTCACGGGCACAGTCCGCAACCTGACGAACTACGGCGCGTTCATCGAGATCGAGGAAGGCATCGACGGCCTGCTGCATGTCTCCGACATGAGCTGGACCAAGAAGATCAGCCATCCGTCCGAACTGCTCAAGAAGAGCGAAGAGATCAAATGCGTCGTTCTCTCCGTGGATCAGGAAAAGGCCCGCATTGCACTCGGCCTCAAGCAGCTCACAGAAGATCCATGGCTCCATGCCGTACCGGAACGTTATATCCCGGGCATGATCGTCAAGGGCAAGGTTACGAAGATCACGAACTTCGGCGTCTTTGTCGAACTCGAAGAGGATCTCGAAGGCCTGCTCCACGTCTCCGAGCTGTCCGACGAACACATCGACGATCCGCATCAGGCCGTCGAGATTGGTCAGGAACTCGAAGTCAAGATCCTCCGCGTCGATACGCAGGATCGCAAGATCGGCCTTTCCAAGAAACGCGCCGACTGGGCGTCACAGGGCGACGAAGGCGGCGAAGGCGGCAAGTCCGGCGGCGGATTCAAGCCGCGCCGAGGTGGCCTGCATGGGAGCACTGGCGAAGACACGACAGACATGATCTCCGCAACCGTGCTTCTGAACGACAAGACCGGCACAGTGATACCGCCTGCGGCAGACACGGCTGAAGCGCCAGCAGCCGACGCACCAGCAGCCGACGCGGCCGAGACGCCGCCGACTGCGGATGCGAGCGTCGAGGAAACGCCGGCCGAGGATACGGAAAAAAGCGAGTAACGTCGGCCGGATGTCGACGTCTCGCGATCGGCGACATTTGCCGGGACACCCACCGCGTTTCTTGAGTACATACATCGCGGGCCTGGAACATCTCGTTTCAGGCCCGCTCTTTTTTTGGTTTATCACGGGTTTGCGGGGACCGTTGACGGCACTTGCCGTTGCGGCGGCTGCATTCCACCAAGTCCCGGTAGGGACGATATGAAAATAGCCCAGCCTTTTGAAGGCTGGGGTTGCGACGAGCGTTCTCCTGCGCATAGCCGTCCCGGAGGGACGGCGTGAGCCAGGCGCGTGGCACGCATTCCGTCCCTGCGGGACGGAAACTGGTCAGTGGAGCCGCGTGCCCCAGCGATAAATCGCCGGGCTATTCTCAAAGGATCCCTCCGGGATCCTTTGCGGCGCACAATCCAACTTTCAGAGCGTGATACGCCGTCGTCCCGCAAATCCGTGAAGGTCCTTTTGTTGGGGGTGTTTGATTTTCTCGCGCCAAGACGTCGAAATGGGGAGAATCCGAGAAAGTCTGCCAGGAATCGGAGCGCCGAGCATCCTATTGGGTTGTAGACACACGATTTTCGCGTGGGCGCCAAGTCGTTTCCTCGCCCGATAAAGGGAAGGAAACCCCAATTTGGATTGGGTCCGCATCCGATACGGATTTGGTCCGAACGTGCACCCCGCTTCGGCCGATGTAGGAAGGTCAACCTCTCGCGACGCTAGAATGCTTGCGCAGGCTGACACAGGAGGATAGTGCCATCGCTGTCGAACCCGGCCTACAGAATTACCTGAAGCAGATCAATGAATGCAGTCTGCTGACGGCGCAACAGGAAAAGGACCTGGCCCGCGCGATTCATCGCGGCACGTCCGCGGCCGGTCAGTTCGCGCGCGGCGAGCTCAATCTCGTCGAAAAAGAGGAACGCGAGCGCGAAGGCAATGAAGCCCGCGAATTGATGATCCGATCCAATCTGCGACTTGTCGTCAGCATCGCGAAGGCCTATGGCAATCGCGGCATGCCGCTCGCCGATCTGATCGAAGAAGGCAATCTCGGCCTGCTTCGCGCCGTCGAAGGCTTCGATCCCGACATGGGATCGCGATTCAGCACCTACTCGAGCTGGTGGATCAAGCAGTCCATCAAGCGTTCACTTATCAACACGGTTCAGCCCGTTCACATTCCGGCCTACATGGTTGAAATGATCGGCCGCTGGAAACAGGTGCATCGCAAGCTGGAAGAACGACTTGGCCGCTCACCATCGATTCAGGAAGTCGCCAAGCAGATGGAGCTTCCGGAAAAGAAGGTTCGCATCATCAAGCTCGCCGTCCGCGCCTTCAGCGCACCCACGCAATCGGAATCCGCCGACGGCAGCATGTCGCTCTCTGATATCCTCCCCGACGAACGCATGAAGACGCCGGAAGAGGCCGTCTTCAGCGCCGCCGAATCCGACATGATCGGCAAACTCCTCGACGCCCTCGACGAACGCGAGGCAACGATCCTCCGACTCCGCTACGGCCTGACGGATGAAGATCCGCTCACGCTCAAGGAAATCGGCTCACGCATCAACCTGACGCGCGAACGTGTGCGACAGTTGGAAGCCGAAGCATTGCGGAAGTTGGAGCGGATCCTGTCACCTGATCGGTAACCCTTTGCCGTCGCCGGTTACACAGAATAATTCAATCTTCCGGCTCATTCAGTACACGCGCGAGCCGCCCTCGGATTTTTCGATCAGCATCGCCAGTCTTCGATCGCGCGTTTCGTCGCGTTTGGCGCTCATGACCCAATGTCGCGCCGTGCGTTGATAGCTTGGCGCCTGCGCTTCGAAAAAACGCCACGCCGCCTTGTTTCTCTTGAATATTTTAAGCCGTTTCGCGTCGAATTCGCTGTCGCGCGACTCGTACGAATAACCGGGATCCTTCGGGTCCTTTCGGGCCCTGAAAATCACCCGCCCCGCCGGCGTCATTTTTCCCGCCGCTTCCAGTGCCGCCATCATCTTGACGTTAACGGCGCTCCAGGCGCTCGTCTTCCGCCGCGGCGTGAATCGAATTGTGTAGGCCTCGTCGTCCACGCGACGTCGAATCCCGTCGATCCAGCCGAAACACAATGCCTCGGCGACGCTCTCGGACCATGTCATCGACGGCTTGCCCGTGTGCTTCTTGTAGTAGCCGACGAGCAGTTCGTCTTTGGTCTTGTGATGCTTCTTCAGCCACGCGCGAAACGCGGCTGGCGACTTGAAGAACCTGGGGCGAATCTGAATCGGCATGGTGCGGTCACTGTTCGATAGGATCATGCGACGTGGCAACTGACTGCGAGCACCCTCCTGAGCCGTGCCATGCTCCCCCCTCAAGGGGAGCATGAAGAGAAGCAATCGCCAGTCCAGATAGCCCGCTGCCGCACGCTACCTTCGCCTGCAACATGCTTGCCTTTGGGGGCAAGCATGGCACCCACTTTTGAGTCAATCAATACAACGGATTGATCACCATTCCCGTCGCCAGCTTCGGGAAGAAATACGTCGACTTCTGCGGCATGAGTTCGCCGGCCGTGCAGATGTCGCGAAGCTGTTGCATCGTCGTCGCCTGCATAAGGCACGCAATGCCGGAACTGGCCCGCGCATCGGCAACCGCCTCCGACATCGTCTTCTGATAATGCATCGTGACCGCCTCGCCATCGTTCAACGTCGGCCCCACGATTCGATCGATGATCAACTTGTGCAGGATCGTGTAGGACAGCGTGCGCCACGCGACGTTGTGCTCACTTTCCATTTCTGCAAGCGGATCGCTGTTCTTTGGAGTCACAATTGCAAACGCATCGTCTTTCGCGACATACAGCCCAATCGCCTGCGCCCCGGCCTTCCCAAGCACTTTCGCCAGCGCCGCGTCGTCCTTCGGCATCGCGCAAGGCTTCCAGTCGAACGCATCGCCTACGGCGTCCTTCAGCGCGTTCGACGTCACGCCCGACAGATTCGCCATCGTGCGAAAGTAAGGCTGAATCGTCGCGCCGGGATCTTCCATTCCGCCGAGCACTGCGAGTACAAAGTTGACGGGATCGTCCTCGCTCACGTCTCCGTATTCCGCGATGTGCTTCTCCCGATACATCAACGCCGTTGAGTATCGATGATGACCGTCCGCGATGAAGATCGGCTTGTCGGCCATGCGCACCTGAATGCTCTTGATCGTCGGCAGATCGTCGATGACCCACAGTTTGTTCTCGACGCCATCGAGCATCCCCTGCTGATCCGGTTCGCCTTCGATCGCTTCATCAATCAAACCGGCGATTTCGTTCTGCTCATCGGGATAGAGTCCGAAGATCGGGCTCACGTTGCAGCGCGTCGCCGTCGTCAGCTTCAGGCGATCCTCCTTAGGTCCGCCAAATGTCTGCTCGTGGGCGAAGATCTGCCCCTTGCCGAGCTCCTCCAGCCGCAGGCGCGCGAAGAACTTCTTCCGCGTCAGCGTCTTGGCGCCCAGCTTGTAAGTCTGGTGATACACGTACAATCCAGGTCGCAAATCCCGAACGAGTGCCCGAATATCCAGCCAGCAGGTCAAATCCCCGGCCGCCTTCGCATAGACGTTGTTCGGCCCCGCCGTCTTTGGCGGTACGTGCGGCAGATCGATGGCCACAATGTTGTGATCATCCTTCGCCTGCAGTGCGTCCTTGTCCGCCTGATCCAGAATGTCGTAAGGAGGGGCGATCAAGTGGGAGACATCTGCCGAGTTAAAGCGAATCGCCGGGAACGGCTCAATACGTGCCATGCTGCAACCTCTTGTATTATAGGACGTTGCCGGTACAGACCCGACAACGAAGTCCCCTATCGTCGTCCCAACCCAGTTTCCTGTCCAGACGCACGTTAGTGATGATTTTTATTGACTTTACATCACT
>JAJDEC010000096.1 GCA_029259995.1 Phycisphaerae bacterium | reverse complement strand
TGCTCAAGTCATTGTAGAAACTGTCCCCAGCGTCAAAGACCATGTCGCCGTCATCCGGAAAGTTGTTGTACGCAAGCACGCCGCTGTTTCCGTCGAGAACCTTGCCGCAAATTCGCAAGTCGCCACGTACACCAAGTACGCCCGGCGTGAAGTTCGTATCGGCACCGTCATCGTTCGGCTCAAAGACGTAAGTAATACCCGAGACTTCGCTCCAACGATCAAAGACCTGCTCGATAATCGGCTGCCATACGCCCTGATTGCCGTATAGTCCGTCCATCCAGGCGTTGAAACTGTTGATTCCTGATGGAAAACTGACGCCACTGATGACGGGAATCGTCGTTCCGTCCGGCGGAAAGCTGTACGTCAGCGTAATCGGATCGCCCGAATTGCCTGTTGGACCGTTCGCCGTCAGTGACCAGCGTGAAATCTGATTGAAACGCGGCGCAAACGTCGCCGCATGTTCGGCGATGACGTCTTCAGGCGTCCCCGGGGCAAAGCACAATTGCGGAACCGGAATCAGCATTGGGGACGAAGGTTCTTCGAACAAACGCGCGATCTCACCCACGCGATCCTCGCCGAGACGCCGACACGTGTCGGCAACCAGCATTCGACCCAGGGCCGATTCGAGCTGTTGTGCTTCCGGCGAGGTCACCGAATCCACAGAGCGAAACGTCGCCACGGAATCGGGATTGCCGGCGCGGCCCGAATTCAGCATCAACACGCCAACCAAGGCCACAAGGCCCAATACAACGAACAAACCAACATGCCGCGCATGTGTACAGCAACCACTGATATTTCGCATAAATAAATTCCTTAGTTCCCTATCGAGTGAACAGGCCTGCGACCTGCCACGTGATGAGAATCAACACTCCACCTGGGCTGCCAACGCGCATGGGGAATACGAGTTAACCGGCGGATTGATTGGGGGTGCGAGTCCCGCCGGATGGCAAACCTTCCCTGATTTTCCGTCCAGTAAATCAGAAATCACGCTCCGATTCAACTGAATGTCGTCAAAACCACCCGATTCGACCAGAAAACGAGAAACTTCGGACCCATCAGTGTGTCAATGCACAGCCACGACTTGTCGGAAGCGAAGAACGCCCGAATAATCCGATCGTGAACCTCATCGACGCGGTATGCCGCCATCCCGCGATTCAGTCCCTTTGCGAACGACTTGAAGGCTCCAACGCCCCCGTCGCCGCAATCGGCCTGTGGGGATCCGCTGCGCCCGCAGCGACGGCCGCGATCGCAAGAATCACCCGTCGCCCACTTCTCCTCGTCACGCCGCACATCGATCAGGCCGATCACGCGTGCGACGACATTGAAACCTTGCTCGACATCCGGGTTTCAACACTTCCCGCGTGGGAATCGCTCCCCGGAGAATCCGGCAACGACACGGAAACAGCGGATGCGCGAAACCACTTGTGCGCCGAACTGGCTGCTGGAACCCTCGCCGATGCGGATTCACCGACGATCTTCGTCGCACCGATCCAGGCCCTCGTTCAACCTGTGCCGACAACCGCCGCACTCACGTCGAATGCGATCGAGTTTCGCGTTGGCAAGGAAGTCGAGCTCGACTCCATCGCGCGCTGGCTCGTCGATCGCGGCTTCGAACGACTCGATCAAGTCGAACAGGCCGGCGACTTCGCCATCCGCGGCGGTATCATCGACATCTTCCATTCCACCGACATCGATCCCCTGCGCGTCGAACTGTTCGGGGACGAAATCGAATCCATCCGCCGCTTCGAAGTCGGCACGCAGCGATCCCTGCGAACCGTCGAATCCGCACAAATCACCCATGTCTCCGATGAAGTCGCCATCGATCCAACACAGACGACGAATTTCGCCAGCTACCTGCCCGACGACTGCATCGTCGTGCTTCACGAACCTGTCGAAGCCGCCGAAGTCGCGAAGACGATCCTGGAACGTCTCGATCATCCCGTCGGACACTTTCCATTCGACGCCGTCATTCGGAATCTCGCGCGATTCTCGCAGGTGCATCTCGGTCGATTCGCCCTGGCGACCGTGCCGGATGCAGAAGCGTTCTCTGTCTCAACACAACCGCCGCCGAAGTTTGATCCAAAGCCGCGCGACGCCGTCCAACAACTGCTGCGGCTTGCGTCGGATCAACCTGTCGCCGTCCTCTGCGACAATGCCGGCGAACGTGAACGCCTGAACGAACTCATCGTCGAAGTCGCCGGATCGACGCCATTGCCGCCCGGCGTGACCGACAAGTTGCACGTCGGCATCGGCGTCCTCCACGAAGGCTTCAAATGGTTGAGCGATCGCGAGTCCTTCCTCGCCGTGGCCCATCACGAAGTCTTTCATCGCCACTTGCAGCGCCGTCGCCTTCGCCCCGTCGTCAGCGGCCGCGCTATCGACTCCTTCCTCGATCTGAAGGAAGGCGACTATGTCGTCCACGTGTTGCACGGCATTGCCAAGTTCGGCGGCCTGCGCACGATGAAAAAGCGCGGCGCGCGATTCGGCGAGGAATTCCTCACGCTGATCTTCGCCGAGAGCGCCACGATGCACGTGCCTGTCGCGCAGATCGATCTCGTGCAGAAGTACATCGGCGCCAAGGGAACCAAACCGCCACTGTCGAAACTCGGCGGCACGCGCTGGCTCAAGACCAAGGAGAAGGTCGAGGAGAATGTCACGGATCTGGCATCGGACCTGCTCCGCGTTCAGGCCGAACGCGCCGGCAGCGAAGGCATCGCCTTCCCGCCCGACACCAACTGGCAGCGCGAATTCGAATCCGCCTTTCCCTACACGCCGACGCCCGACCAGGCCGACGCCAGCGCCGCGATCAAGAACGATCAGCAACAGGCCCGACCGATGGATCGCCTCATCTGCGGTGACGTCGGCTTCGGAAAGACCGAACTCGCCATCCGCGCCGCCTTCAAAGTCATCGAATACGGCCGCCAGGTCGCCGTTCTTGTGCCGACGACCGTCCTCGCCGAGCAGCATCTGCGAACGTTCCGCGAACGCATGGCCGAATACCCGTTTCAAGTCGGCTGCCTCAATCGCTTCCGTTCAACCGCCGAACAGAAGGTCATCATCGAGGAGACGCGCAAGGGCCGCATCGACATCCTCATCGGTACCCATCGCATCCTCTCCAAGGACATCGACTTCGCCGATCTCGGCCTCGTCATCGTCGATGAAGAACAGCGCTTCGGCGTCGAACACAAGGAACGACTCAAACGCCTCCGCTCGACGGTCGACGTTCTCACGCTCACGGCAACGCCCATTCCGCGAACGCTGCACATGTCCATGATCGGTCTGCGCGATATCTCCAGCCTCGCAACGCCGCCGATGGACCGACGCGCCATCACGACGCGCGTCGCCGGCTGGGACCCGGACATGATCAAGGAAGCCCTCGTTCGCGAACTCAATCGTGACGGCCAGGCCTACTTCGTCCACAATCGCGTCCGCACGATTCAGAGCATTGCCGATCGCATCCAGATGCTGGTTCCCGACGCCCGCATCGTCGTCGGTCACGGCCAGATGAGCGGCGACGAACTCGAAAGCGTCATGTCGAAGTTCATCCGACACGAGGTCGACATCCTCGTCTCGACAACCATCATCGAAGCCGGCCTTGATATTCCCAATGCGAATACGATTTTCATTGATCGCGCCGATCGCTTTGGTCTCGCGGACCTGCATCAGCTTCGCGGCCGCGTCGGTCGCTACAAGCATCGCGCCTATTGCTATCTGCTGCTCGACGCGAATCGATCTCTGACGGAATCCGGCGCGCGGCGGCTCAAAGCCGTCGAACAATGCAGCGAACTCGGCGCCGGCTTCCGCATCGCCATGCGCGATCTGGAAATTCGAGGCGCTGGCAATATCCTCGGACCGGAACAGTCCGGCCAGATCGCGGCGGTCGGCTATGACATGTACTGCCAGATTCTCGAAGGCACTGTCAAACGCATGCGCGGCGACAAGGTCGAGAATCGCTCGAGCGCTCATCTCGAACTCGACGTCGAAGCGTACATCCCGCGCGGCTACATCGAGTCGGATCGTCAACGCATGGACTGTTATCGCCGCATGGCGACCTGCCGAACGCCCGAGGATGTCGAGCAACTCGAGAAAGACCTGCGTGATACGTTCGGACCGCCGCCCGCCAGCGCGCAGACACTCCTGACGCTTGCGGAAATCCGCGTTCGCGCCGGCCAGTACGGCATCAAGACGATCATGCGCAAGGAGCCGGATCTCATCTTCCAGTTCGACGGCGAGATCAAGAAGCTTGAAGCGCTCTTCGCAAATGCAAGTGGTCGCGCGAGTCTGCCCGATCCGAACACGCTCCATTGGAGACTTCCTGAACACTACTTCTTCGGCGACTCCCTGCTCCCGATTCTGCGCAACCTCTTCCGCCGCGAAGACACGAAGCTCGAATCGCCGGAAGAAAAACGCGCCGCCAATGCGCCACCTCAAACCAACGCAACCACTCGCGCCGCCGCCAGCGAATCCGCGTCCAACAAGAGCACCGGCAAAAAGCAACAAGGCCCCATCCGGGCCACGCCCAACGCCCGCCCCGCCGACGCGCCCACCAAGCGCCGCCGAAAGAAAACCAAGCGGTAATCTCCCTTGTAGGGTGGGCCGTGCCCACCACGACGAATCGAATGGACTCACCAGAAGCGAGTGGCCCAGTCCCGCAGGTCGCGTCATCGACCCGACTCGATTGCAAGGGGCCCCTATCCTTCGCGCAGCGAAGGGTGGGGAAGGTCGGCGTGCGTTGTTGCACGCGAACGTTGTTTGCGCAGCGCAGATGATGCGTAACTCCTTTCGGCGCAGCGCGTTCGGTCGGTTGCACGAGTTTTTCACCCCCGCAAAACGGCGCAAAATCTGCAAAATCGGCGAAGGCGTTGATCGCATCGGACAAGTTGCCGCATTTTCCAGTCGCCTCGTCGGTGGGCGATCGGTTGAGTAGACGGGTGTAAGAGTCGTTGTCGTGCAAACTCCCGCAAACTGTCGCAAACGCCCGCAAAATCGCACATTTGGTTTGACGGGCAAATCTGGGAAGAGTTGTCGATGTGCGTGCAACATGACAATTGGCTTCCTTGTTCGATGATTCGCCAGATTGGCGACGGATGGCGGCGGCGCTGCAACGCCGTTTCAGGGCTTTTCACTTTGAGATGGCGGTAAACCCGGGGTTGCGCTTCGACCGCATTCGCGGTCTGTGCTGACTTCGGGCTGTCCAGTTTCGCTCTTTCAGAGCGTTCGCGAATGCCACGCCGATGGCGTTACGGCAGGGACGTCGTGAGATTAGCCCAGCCTTTCAAGGCTGGGTTTGTGCGTCGCCAGGAAAGGGATTGCCGTCCTGTAAGGACGGCGCGAGTTCGAAGCGCGTTCGCGCCATCCCTCCGGGATGGCTGATCTTTGGGGAAGCGCCAATTCAACCCAGCCTTGAAAGGCTGGGCTATTGTCAACCGATCCCTTCGGGATCGAATGGCGCGCCAAGGGCGCGCCCCCAGTTGCAATCGGAGCGGTCCCGCAGGTCGGGTCATCGCCCCGACGCGATTGCAGGTCACTCCCACCAAACATGGAGTCCCGTATCCCAAATCAAAGAAATGCGAACGAGAACGTTTTGCGACCGCCGGCAGCACCGGATGTATAATGACAGCGAGGGCGTTTCGCCCCCGAGGCCGAGTCGAACAGACGCAACTTCACGCGACGAGATCCCCCTAACGGAGACGCAACGATGTCAGGATGCCGCCGTCTTTTCACCTGTCTCATCGTCGTCGCGACAGGCAACTCAGCCCGCAGCGCAATCCATTACGATCTCAACGCGACGGACGATTCCACTGCGCCCGTCACCGCCGAAATCATCGTCGACGCCTCCCCTGAAGAAGTCTTCGACCTGTGGACGACGGCCGAAGGCGTCAAGCAATTCTGGGTGACCGACGCGATCATCGAATCCAAGGTCGGCGGACGCTACGAGTTGATGTTCAACATTCCCGAAGACGCGGCGGACCCCTACGACTTCATGTACCAGACGAAGATTCTCGCAGTCGAATGCGGTCGATCGCTTTCGTTCGAGTTTCGAAAGTATCGATGGGATCGGGATGAGCGAAATCGCGGCAACAACCTTTGCGCGCTGCTCTCAGGCAGGACGGCGGGAACCGGCATCACTGAGGAGGCGGTATTTCGCGATTCGTGGGTGGAATTGCGACTTGATTCGATCGATGGCGAGCCGGCGAAGACGCGCGTGCGTTTGATGCATCATGATGTCGGGCGAGGCGCGCCGAGCAGCTCTGCACGAGACTATATGACGCTCTATTGGCGTAGTGTGCTTGGCAAG
>JAJDEC010000095.1 GCA_029259995.1 Phycisphaerae bacterium | reverse complement strand
TTCCTCTGGATCCTGCCCGCGATCTTCATCGTGGCGGCGGACAGGCTGCATCGACGTATCGGCATTCGGTCGACAACGACCTGTATGGGGATCGTGGCACTCTTGTCGATCGCGCAGTTTCTCGTGTATCCGTGGTCGGCGACGAGCACAGGCGATAAGCGAACACTCGACGCCAAGATCGCCTATCTCAGCGCGACGGGATTGTTGCAGATTGATCAGAGGAAGCTGATTCACGAGGACGGCGACTATTGGCGCACGAAGGCGCATGATCAGGAAGCGACGACAACGGCGCCGTAAGCACGGCGACTAATCCGATCCGCCGACAATTCGATCCGACCGATCAGCGTCCAACACGAAATCGTCGTCCGACAGTGGCGGATTCGCTTCCGTTCTCGCAAAAACGTAACGCGCATCGAGTTGCGACTTCGGCTTGCCTCCCTTGGAAATCCAAAGCTCAACCATGACGGGCAGATGCGTGTGCGTGTCGAGATGCAGTTCGACGTGTTTCGCCGCATGCGCATCCGCGTCGGGAAATGACAGCACGATGTGATCGCAGCGTTCGGCGGCCGGTCCGACAACGGACGAACCAACGTATCGTGCATGGACGCCGCCGTGCGCTTCCGCCGCTTTGATTCGCCGTTCCAACACGCCCATCACGCGGCGTGGTCCGAAATCCGTGATGGGCAGCTTCGCCTTTTGAAACACAATGGCCAGATCGGGGGGGAATGCGACGATGCCGCCCGGACCGCCGAAGAGCCCCTTGCGCCGATGAAGTTGTACGGCCCCATCGTTCTCCCCCTCAATAAAGAGGCATTGGGAAAACTCGCTGTCATCATCGAGCCACGTGAACATCACGCTGAACGGCGATTCGCGACAGAGGGCGATCATGTGTTCGGCGGGCTGTAACAATTTAAAAAGGCCCAGCCGTTCCTGGCGATGAAACTCCATGCGCGATGATTGGACGCGACGGGCTGCGGAAAACGCATTTGACAGGATCGCGTCGGTATCGATTGCGGGATCGACATTCTGATTCAATGTCAGCGCATTGCGATCGGTCTCTGCATCCGATTCTCGCGGCACGGCCTGGCGAATATCGGTGCGAACGACGGGAGAAGCGGCATCGACCACGGCGGCGTCATCGCGAACGCAACCTGGCGCGACGCAAATAGCGGCGGCAACAACGTTGAGAATGAAGGCCCGCCGCGTAGATGGAAATCCTGGGCTGGCAGTTGATTGGCCGACGTCATGAAGATCCGTGACCTCAATCTTGGAGATCATGCGCCTTACCGTCCCAGGTTGAAATGCGGAGTCGTTCATTGATTGTGGCACAGGCCTCTGGCCTGTGGAGAACCGGCGAGTCGCCGGTTCCACATAACGATTCATTCTTCCGACTGACTTAGCAGTCTCAATAGAAAATCGTCCGCGTTCGATGATGTTCGACGCACACGTTTTCCGCATGCGAAATCTCCCATAGCCAGCAATCGACTTGCCAGGGATGCGCCGCGCGGCCCGCACGACTCAGTTCTTTCGCCATGCGATCGACGGCCTGAATCGACGCGGCTCGCAGCTCGACTTCCTCTTCCGAATCCCTCTCGATCGGCTCACGTGAATCGACCTTTGCGGCCAGCGCGTCGCTCAATGTGATCAGCCCCAGATGTCGCAACGCCTGCGGGATTCGATAATCCGCGAACGCCGACAGCATTTCCAGCTGGTCCAGACGGCCGAAATCCCGCGCCACCCAGGCGCAGTGCAGGTCCAGCGCGCAGATCTGCGCCCGCTTGAGGAAATAGACAGCCGTATTCTGATGACTCGACACATCGCGAAATCCGTCGAAATTCGACATCAGAAGAACAGCCAGCGGCCACGCGCGCTCGTTGACGGACTCGATCGCGTTGGTGAACCGACCGTCGAAGCGTTCGATCAGTGTGCGTCCGGTTTCTCGAACCACGGCCACGCGCTCGTCCAGAAGCAGAAGATCGCCGCCGCCGGAAAGCACCTGTCGAAGTTCTTCCTCGGGAACAAGGCACCAGAACTCCGGATCGGCCCAGCGCATGTCGTGCTTCGCCGCCAGGATCAGCGACACGAGCATCGCAACGAATCCGCGATACGTCTCTCCGCGCCACTGGATTTCGATGGGACGATCCGACCAGAAGCAGAAATTCAATGCCGAGATCAGCAGTACGAGATTCGCAATCTGCGATTTGTCGCCCGGCATCTCGCGCAACAGCGCGCGATCCGACGACATCCAGTCCTTGTCGGGCGTCTCTCGGGCCCAGCGACCGATCGCCGCGTCGTCAATCGACACGTGGCTCGCACGTTCCATCACAGTCCTGGTGGTATCGAGAACAATCATCAAACACAGATTCTACGGGACGCGCCTCGTTTCGCGAACGCTGCAGAAGGCCACCCGGCCATGGAGCCATCCTGCCCGCCGATCGCATCCATCAAGGACGGCGATTTTCAACACGGATCAGGACCTCTCGACAAACGTCGACCGATCGCGGTCCTTCACGACGCCCGGGAATCTCAAGGTTCTGTTGTGAAGCACGGCGTAGACGCCCGGCGACAACAGCCGACACGCCAGCAACGACTCCGTCACGTTCTGCACGGCATCCGTATCGCGAAACTCATATGGCCGCATCGCACCCGTCAGAATCACGGGAATCTTCACGTCGCCGAGCCGCTTGTGGAGCAACTCCCCCGTCACGCTCAGCGTGTCCGTCCCATGGACCACGATGATCGCGTCCGCCTCATCCATTTCACTCACAACGGACGCAACAATCTTCTCACGATCTGCGTCCGTCAGGTCCAGCGAGTCTTTGCTCATCAACTCAATATGTCGGATGTCCAGATCGTGCAGACGCAGACGCACGAGAATGCTGTCCAGAACGGATTCCACGTTGCGAAGCGATCCGTCCGTTTCGTCGTACGTTTTCTCGATCGTTCCGCCGGTACCAATGATGCAGATTTTCATGGGCATATCGCCTCGAATGATCGAGCCACGCAATGTGAATGTCAAAGGTGTGCCACAGATTTACAACGATGAATCAGCGATGTGTCGTCATCCGCTGCCCGGAGACGTCCATTCAGGGTGCCATGATTGCCCTTCAAGGCAAGCATGCGATCGCAGACCAGACGCTTCGACACAATCCATCAAAGACGAAAAAACTCACAGGGCATCACCCTTCGTAGCGTTCATAGCCGCATCACTTGCCGCATCGCCACACGCCATCTACATTGGCGTATTCGCATTGCCCCGGAGCGCCCCTTGTCCACATCAGATTCAACAACCGAGAAGCCCCCGGTCACGAAAGTCGCGCGTGGCAAGAAGAAGGCGAAGACCGACAACGGTCCGACGCCCGCCATGCGCCAGTATCTCGATCAGAAACAGGAAGTCGGCGACGCCGTGCTGCTGTTTCGCATGGGCGACTTCTACGAGACGTTCTACGACGATGCAAAAACCGTCGCCCGCGTGCTGGGCCTCACGTTGACGTCGCGCAGCAAGTCCTCGGGCAATCCGATCCCGATGGCCGGCATCCCCTATCACGCCCTGGACACCTATCTCGCACGGCTCGTTCGTGCCGGCTACAAAGTCGCCCTTAGCGAACAGATGGAGGATCCGAAGCAGGCCAAGGGCGTCGTCAAACGGGCCGTGCAACGAATCATCACGCCGGGCACGCTGACGGATGAGAATCTGCTCGACGGCGGCGCCGCGAATCTGCTCGTCGGGCTCTGCCCGGCCGGGAAAGACTGGACGGATGGCCTGATCGGCGTGGCCTCCGTCGAAGTCTCCAGCGGTCGCTTCTTCGCCGAATTGATTCCAGTCCATCGCGTTGTCGACGAAGTCGCACGGCTCGGCCCCGCGGAAATCATCGTGCCGGAACAAGCGATCGACGCAGCGCCGCAATTGTTCGAGGAAATGCGGACCGTGATCGGCGCCGCCATTTCGTCGCGCTCCCCACACGTTTTCGATCCGCATCTCGCGGAGCAACGCCTGCTGAAACAATTCAGCGTCTCGTCACTCGGCGGTTTTGGTTTCGACGGCTTTGACGCGTCGCTCTCCGCCGCCGCCGCCCTGCTCGATTATCTCGGCGAGACGCAGCGAACGTCGCTCGATCACATCACGCGCATCGTTCCGCGGCATTCCGACGGCAACCTGATGCTCGACCAGGTCACGCTGCGTTCACTGGAGATCGAATCGACGATCCGCGGCGGCGATCGCGAGGGCACATTGCTCGACGCGATCGATATGACCGTGAACCCGATGGGCGGTCGTCGCCTTCGCGATTGGGTCTGCTTCCCCTTGCGCGAGGCAGAGGCAATTCGAACGCGACAGCGCGCCATCACGGCATTGCGCGATCAAGCCGAACGACTCCGCGCGATTCGAAGCCTGCTCCACGACGCCGGCGACGTCGAACGCATCCTCGGCCGGCTCGGCGTGGGCCGCGTCACGCCGCGCGACATGGTCGCGCTGGGTCGCACGCTCGAATCATTCGAACCACTGCGCGAACAGATTGGTCCCTCTGTCAGCGGCGAATCCGACGCGGCGACGGATATCCTCGATGACATTCGCGAATCGCTCGCAGGACTCGACGACATCGGTCGACGCATCACGGGCTATCTGAAGGAAGACGTTCCGCCCATTCTGCGCGACGGCAACTACATCGCCGACGGCGTCGACAGCGAACTGGATCGACTGCGAAACATCGAAGTGACGGGCAGCGAGTGGCTTGCGAAATACCAGGCGGAGCAGTCGCAGCGCACGGGTATCCCCACGCTGAAGATCGGCTACAACTCCGTCTTCGGTTACTACATCGAAATCACGAACCAGCATCACGACAAAATCCCCGACGACTACACGCGCAAGCAGACTGTCCGTAACGCCGAGCGCTACATCACGAGCGAATTGAAGTCGCACGAAAACGAAGTGCTGACGGCGGCCGACAAGGCAAAGGCGATCGAGCTGGAGCTATTCCAGAAGCTGCGCGACGAAGTGGCGTCGCATCTGCCCGCGCTTCAGACGGCGGCCGAGGCCATGGCGTCGCTTGACGTGCTGGCGGGGTTCGCCGAACTCTCTCGAACGCGCGACTATTGCCTGCCGCTGATCGTCGATGCGGATGGACCGGGCGATTCGGCCGATGCCGCCGCGTTCGTGCTGGACATCGTCGACGGTCGCCATCCCGTCCTCGACGTCTCGCTGGCCGAACGATTCGTGCCGAATGATTGCCAATTGGAGGCCGCGGACGATCGACTGCTCATTCTGACAGGTCCTAACATGGCGGGTAAGTCGACTTACATCCGCCAAGTCGCATTGCTGACATTGCTGGCTCAGACGGGCAGCTACGTCCCGGCAAAGTCGATGCGGCTCAGCCCCACGGATCGGATTTTCGCGCGCGTCGGGGCCAGCGACGAACTCGCCCGCGGCCTGTCCACGTTCATGGTCGAGATGGTTGAAACCAGCCGCATTCTTAACAACGCGACGGCGCATTCGCTCGTCATTCTCGACGAAGTCGGCCGCGGCACGAGCACCTACGACGGTCTCTCCCTGGCGTGGGCGATTACCGAGCACATCGTGGCGAAGATCGGCTGCCGCACGCTCTTCGCGACGCACTATCACGAATTGACGGAACTCGCCGAGCAACTTGACCATGTGCGGAACTACAACGTCGCCGTCAGCGAACAACTCCGCCCCGACGGTACGGGCCGCGATGTCGCCTTTCTGCACAAGATCATCCCCGGCGCGGCGGATCGCAGCTACGGCGTGCATGTTGCCGAAATGGCAGGCCTGCCGAAGAGCGTAACGCGACGGAGTGAGAAGATCCTGGCGGACTTGGAGTCGCGCTTTGAGCGCGCAAAGCCGGGAGGCAAGGCGGCGAAGAAGCAGGAGGACGCGAATCAGCTCTTGCTGTTCGGTCCGCATGAATCGATCCCGCCGGAGTGGAAGGAAGTCGTCGAGAGACTGGGGGCGATTGACATCAACAAGATGACGCCCATCGACGCGCTCAATGCGCTGGCGGTGCTGAAAGAAACGCTCGACGACGCGGCCAAGTAGCTTCAATCAGAGACTCGCTGTCCTCAGCGTGGCGATTCGCGAAGGATCCGCCCTGAGGACAGGGCGGCTCTGAATGCGGAGCCTTTCGTGGCCCAGCTTACAGGCTGGGGAAGCGAATTGCAGTCAATGCCGAGGGATCGCCCGTGTGACCTGCCCC
>JAJDEC010000094.1 GCA_029259995.1 Phycisphaerae bacterium | reverse complement strand
GCCAGGGCGCGCAACGCAACAACGGCCTCGCGATGCGGTCGCGCCTGCGACGGATCATCGACAATCGGCGCGATCGTGCCGTCATAGTCCGATGCAACGAGCAGGACGGGCAGCGATGCGAGCGCTTCGAGTGCGTTTTCGAGTTCCCGGTTCATCACGCCGCCAGTGCCTCAAAGAATGAATTCGCCCAGTCGTACACCGTGTTCTCCTTAACGGTTCTGCGCAGCCGCTTCATTCGGCGCGCCTGTTCCGTCGGCGACATTGTCAGGGCCGCATACAGACGATTCGTCAGGCCGTCCACGTCATGCGGATTGACGAGCATCGCCGATTTCAACTCGTGGGCCGATCCCGTGAATTCGCTGAGCAGCAGCACGCCGTCGTCTTCGATGCGCGTCGCTACATACTCTTTCGCGACGAGATTCATGCCGTCGCGAAAGGGCGTCACGACCATCACATCGGCCAGCAGATAGAGCCCGACCAGCTCTTCCGCCGGCAGACTTCGATGGAGATAGTGAATCGGCGTCATGCCAAGCTCGCCGTAACTGCCGTTGATGCCGCCGACCAGGCGCTCCACGTCGTCGCGCAGCGTCTGATACTCATCCACGCGCTCCCGACTTGGGACGGCCACTTGCACAAAGACCGTATCCCGAAGCGTTGTCCGCTTCGAACGCAGCAATTCGCCGTATGCCTTGATGCGAATATCGATGCCCTTCGTGTAATCCATGCGATCGACGCCCAGGACGATTCGCCGTCCCTCGCCGAGCTGCGCCCGCAATACCTCGGCGCGCTGGCGCACAGCCGGATCACGCGCCAGGGATTCATATCGCGCATAGTCGATCGAAATCGGAAACGCCTGAACCGTCACGTGTCGTCCCTGGTAATCCAGGTCCCTCGCCCCGATCGCGTCGGTATATTTTCGGCAAAGCCGGGAAAAATTCTGCGCCCCCATCTTCGTCTGGAACCCGACGACGTCGGCCCCCAGCAGTCCTTCGAGCACCTGTCGTCGCCAGGGCATCTGGGCGAACAGTTCCTGCGGGGGAAACGGAATGTGCAGGAAGAATCCGATTCGCAGGTCCGGCCGGAGCACGCGCAACATCGCCGGTACAAGCTGGAAATGATAGTCGTGAATCCAGACGATGCCGTTCGGCGCTGCAACTTCCGCTGCGATTGCTGCGAATCGCTCGTTCACTTCCTGATAAGGCCGCCACCAATGACGATGATAACTCGGCGTTCTGATCGCATCGTGATAGAGCGGCCAGAGCGTGCTGTTGCTGAACCCCTCGTAGAAATTCGCAATGTCGTCGGCCGTGAGCGGAACCGGATAATTGCGAATCCCCTCGTGTATGAACGGGTCCGGTGACCAGTCCGTGGCCCCCGCCCAGCCGATCCACGTGCTCGGTCGGTCTCGCAGAATCGGCGTCATCGCCGAGACGAGTCCGCCCGGGCTGGTCTCCCATCCCGATCGCCCCTCGCGATCCACCCGATGGACCGGCAGTCGGTTGGAGACGATTACAATTTCACTCTTATCGGACATTCTGTCGCCGACTTTCTTCACAGGCAATCGTCACAAACATTGTATTGACAACATGATACATCTTAACGGGCCGATTCCGGATCGCAACCACAACCAGATTCCCCGGTCCGCCACGAATCCACGTTCGTGACAAGATCGGAGGCCCAAATGGTGGGTCTCGACGAGACAGACCAAGCAGCCAAGGAGCTTGTTATGAACGTCGCCCGAAACATCAATCGCAATCGAATGAACATCCGAGTCATTGCCTCGGCATTCACTATCGCAGTCGCCCTGACTGCCGCCACGGTTCGAGCCCACGACGAACAGGATCACACCGACGTCACCTGTATCGCACTGAGCGATTCCAGCGCGATGTTCGACGAACCTGTATCCGCCGAAACCGAAGCCTCGATTCGATCGCAGGATACCGGCGGCCAGGCACGATTCCAGCTCCAGGGCACACGATGGACTTCCACGCGAACCCATCCGACGATCGCACTGGGCGAACCCTTTTTCCTGACATACAGCTTCGTCCTCGACGGCACCAGCATTCCGGCGTCATTCTGGGATACGGACCAGAATCCGCAAGCCAGCAATCTCTTCGCCCAGATGGACGCCCAGTTTCCGGGCGGCATGACCGCGTTTCGCGCTGAGATCCGCGAAGCATTCGACCAGTGGCAGGCTGTCTCCAACTTCCGATTCGTCGAAGTGCCCGACGACGGCGCTGCGTTTACAGTCAATAACAACGGGCTCGTGCCGACGGCCACTCAGATCGGTCGCGGCGATATTCGAATCGCGATGCGAACCATCGACGACAACGGCGTGGATACGGACGGCAACGGCACGGTCGATCGCAACGTGCTTGCCTACAACCGCTATCCCGGCAACGGCGGCGACATGGTGCTCGACGCGGGCAACATGGCGACATGGACCAACGCAACCAACGACTATCGACGACTGAAGAACGTGATCCTCCACGAAAACGGTCACGGTCTCGGCCTCATGCACGTCATGCCGCAGACAAGCACCAAGCTGATGGAGCCGGCACTCAACACGAACTTCGACGGACCGCAGGAAGACGACATCCGTGCCATCGCTTCGCTCTACGGCGATCCGGCGGAATCGAACAATTCAATGGCCGATGCCGTCCCGGTCGGATCGATCGCCGCCGGTCAGCAGACGTTTACGGACTATGAAATGTCGCTCGAGCGCAGCGGCGCACAGGACTGGTACAAGTTCAACGCAACCGGCGGCACGGAGTTGACTGTCACCGTGACGCCCGTCGGCACGACGTATCAACAGGGGGCCCAGCCGACGACGGCCAATCCGAATCCGCCGCTGAACACGGTCAACGCTGCGGCAATCCGCGACCTGCATCTGACGGTCTTCAACGAGCAGGGAAATATTCTCGATCTCGCGAACGCCACGGGTGCGGGGCAGGCTGAAACGGCCGTCGTCGATTCGCTTCCCTCGACGGGTACCTACTATATTCGCGTCACTTCGACGGATAACGGCACGCAGCCGCAGCGTTACGCTTTGAATCTCGGCGCTGAAAGCGCCCCCGAAATCACGGTCGTCGCCCAGTCGGCGCCGCAGCAGAATCTTGAGTCCGGCGATACGTTCAACTTCGGCGACACGACTGTCGATTCCGATCGCCACTTCTTCTTCGTCATCGACAATGACGGCAGCGACACGCTGAACCTGACGAACAACCCGAGCATCGCCCTCTTCGGCGCTGACGCCTCGGACTTCAACATCAACCTGCAGCCGAGCGATATCAGTCTCGATCCCGGTCAGTCGATCGCCTTCAACGTCGGCTTCCGCCCTTCAGGCACGGGCCTGCACACGGCGACGATCCTGATCTCCAATGATGACGAAGACGAGAGCGCATTCGCCTTCACGATCACGGGCAACGGCGTCGCATCGTCGAACCCGTCCACGGGCAGCGCTGAGATCAAGGTCTTCCAGGTCACGCCGCAGTTCCTGTTCGGTTCGGTTGAAGTCGAGGAAGGCGGCATCTCGGACTTCCCGGATGTCGAAGTCGGCGAGAACCTCCCGATCTTCTACTTCATCGAAAACCACGGTGACGCGGACCTCGTCCTCGATGGCGATGTGGTGATCCAAACACCGACGTCGGGTTTCAGCTTCGTCGGTCAGCCGAACGGTTTCCCGATTCCGCCGACGAACAATCCGGCAGATCATGCCGACAACTTCCGCGTGAGGTTTCAGCCGACGAGTACCGGCGTCAAGACGACGCGCGTCTTCATCTACAGCAACGCGGCGAACACGACGGGCGCATTCGACTTCACGATCCGCGGCGTCGGCGTTGAGCCGATCGAGGACTGCAACAGCAACGACGTCGATGACGCCGACGAACTGGCGGGCAACGACTGCAACAGCAACGGTATCCCGGACGAGTGCGACAGCGACTCCGACGGCGACAGCGTGCCGGATGACTGCGATGTGTGCGACGGCGAAGATGATCTACGCGATACGGACGGCGACGGCCTGGCGGACTGCCTCGACGAGTGCCCGTCGGATCCGTTCAAGGACGAACCCGGCAACTGCGGCTGCAACAACGAAGAAACGGCCGACTGCGGCGCCATCGTGCTCTGCCCCGACGGCGACGCGGACTTCGACGGCGTCTGCGACTCAGAAGACGTGTGCCCGGGACAGGACGATCTGCTTGATCTTGACGGCGACGGCATCTTCGACTGCCTCGACAACGACATCACGCCGGAAGAGCCGGGCGACAACGACGGCGACGACAACACCGGTGATGACGACACTGGCAATGACGACAACGACGATGACACGGGTGGTGACGCCGGCGACAACAACGGAGGAAACAATGGCGGAAACGACGGCAACGACAATGATGACGATGACGGCAACGACGGCGAGATCGGCAACGACAACGCCTGCGGAACGGGCATGGGCGTGGGCGTAGTCGGGGCCGGTGCATTTGCCTTCGGCGGCAGCCGACGACGACGCCGATCGTCACGCCGAACAGCTCGATAACAGGACCGTGTGCAGCAGAGGGTTCGGCGGGGTGTTCACGAATCGAACACCCCGTCGAAACTCGACAGTGAACCCAAAAACTGATCGTCTCCCTGTGTTCGGCGAGAATGGCTCCCGCCGAACTCAGCCCCCGAGGCCCCGACGAATCGCGTGAATTCGTCGGGGCTTTGTCTTTTTTGAAAATGTCCTCGATCAATCGTGGCGTTCGTCCTCTGTGGCGGACGACGGATTCAACATCAAGTGCATTGCAACCGATCGAATCACGCCGTCAGCCAAAAGGACACGGGTGAATGTCGAAAAGGCGTTGGGCTCTTCATATTGGAGAATCAGAGTGAATCAACCGGTCAACACGATTTCCCAACGGTCAGGCACAGGGGTTTTCGGGAATGACGATCGCCGATGCTGTCCACCAATCGGTTACAAAAGCGCGTCAGGATGATTTTCTGATCGGGCCTTTCTTGGGCAATCAATCTCCATGGCTCCGTTCCCTGCAGCCTGAAAGGCTGACATAACAGAAGCCCCGGGTGAGCGCAGGCCGCGCATGCGGCCGGAGCGTAACCCGGGGTATTGATCAGATAGGAGAGCCTAACCCTGAAAGCGTGGAATAATGACGGCACGAACTGCCTGCGTTGGTTGCACCAGGCGATCAATCCGTGTCACGAAGTCGGACGCGATCCTTCGCATTCGTTATGTCATCCTTTCAGGATTCAATTCCATTCGTCATCGTGCCCCCAGGGTTGCGCTTCGACCGCATTCGCGGTCTTCGCTGCACCCTAGGCTCCGGCTATTTCACGCTGACAGCGTGAGGGATACGGGGGCTGTGCTGTTTCGCGCTTACGATACGTCGGGACAGCTAGCACTGATCCTCTGTCCTGACGTAACCCATGTCCGCCGTTGAGCATGTCGATCACGCATCGAAATTGAAGCGGTTAAGCTGACTCGCATTGAGAAATGATTGCTGACACATTCTTCGACCCTTCTGAATTGGGGCCAAGTCTCAATTCGAGGCTTGTTTTTTCTTCGGGGGACTGGTCAAATCCGGAAGAGGCCGCGATTGACACCGACGCGTAGCGACAATAAAGCGCACGACAGCTGCGAACCCGGCGGCTATTGCCCGCATTGCGACTATCGGATCGATCCGGGCGTTTGCCCGGAATGCGGGAACGCCGTGGCGGCGGATCGGATTCGTTCGCAGCCACGACCGATGAGACGGCGGGCATGGATGCGGCGAGGCGTTGTTCTGGTTTCGCTCGTGGCGGTTTGTGGCGGGGCGCGTGTGCTCTATCAGAGTCGCGTATGGGAAGGCTGGATTCCAACTTCATTGTTGATGGAATGGCACACGAGCGAGTATTGGGCGAATTTCGAACTCACGAGACGCCTGTCGGAGGGACTGTTATCGACGGACGAGCGCGATACGTTTCTGCGTCAAATGGTAGTCCTCACGATTGAGAATTGCGACACGCATCTTTCGACGATGCCGTTCGTTCCGAGGCGCGGCTTCAAGCTCTCGGGCGCAAACCCCTATTACACATTCGAGGCGGATCCGGAGATGTACACTGAGTACTGGGTTGACGATCGGCGGGTAGAAGAACTACCCCAACTGAGTATTAGGAGTACAGACAAATACAGACTCAGTGAAGGGCACGTACTCTCTCCGGCGTGCTTCACGAACAAGTCCCGGTTTACACTGCGCGTCCGATGCCGCGTCAACGTCATCTTCGACAAGACTCCGAAATCCGCTCCGTTCACAGAACGGATTATCGAGATGACTACCAGCAAGACGATCACACTGATTGCGCCCGATGCGACGATAAATTGAGTTGAGTTACAAAAGCGCGTCAGGATGATTTCTGATTGGCCCTCACTTGGGCAATCCTTCTCCACGGCTCCGTTTCCTGCATCCTGAAGGGCTGACATAGCAGAAGCCCCGGGTGAGCGCAGGCCGCGCATGCGGCCGAAGCGCAACCCTGGGCTCCGGCTATTTAGCGCTTACAGCGTGGTCAGAAGAATGTGTTTCGTATTCTCGTCGCCGCGCATGAAGCGAGCAACGCCTCCAACGGCGACGCGCAGTGTGTATCGTCAGCTGCCTCATCGTCACGCGCAATGCGCGCATCGCGCGACCACTCCCTGACGGTCGTGGCTCGGAACGGAATCGCGCGTCGTGGATCGTCGCGCCCGCGCGTCATTCGCGCGAATCCAGAAACTCTTCTGCCGTCTTCAGCGTCGCATACGCGAAGCCCAGCGCCGACATGTACGCGGCATGGACCTGCGCCGCCGGATTTGTCGCGCCGTTGAACTCCAGATCCCGGGATGCGCAAGCGTCGTGGATCAGTGTGACGCCGTAGCCGAAATCGCTTGCGGCACGTGTTGCGGCGTCGACGCACATGTGGCTCATGGCGCCGCAGATCGTCAGGTCCTTCACGCCGCCTCGATCGAGCGTCGACTTTAGATCTGTCTCGTGAAATGCATTGACCTGATGCTTGAGGATCGTCGTTTCGCCGTCGGCGGGGCGCACTTTGGCGTGGATCTTTGCGCCGTCGGAACCGGAGGCGAAGAAGGGAGCGTCGTCGCTCGGGAATTCATGCCGGATGTGAATGACGCGATCGCCCGCCGACCGGGCGGCGGCGATCAGTCGGGCGGCGTTGTCGGCGGCCGCGTCCATGTTCGCGAGGGTCCATTGACCGCCGGGGAAGTAGTCGTTCTGGATATCGATGACGATCAGGGCGCGCTGGCTCATGGTGCTCCTCGGAATTGAACAGTTGAGTTTCCGGCATCCTAAACGTGATGACTGAGGTTAGCGAAAGTGCGGTGTCAGACTCGCGATCCGGGGGGCGCATGGCAAATTCTTGAGGATTTCTTGGTATGGCCTTTGTGCCGACTGCGTCCATTTCCGCAATCGTGAGTTCAATTGGCTGATGGCGTGTCATTGCGGACGCAAAATATGTCGGCGCGTGAGACTTCCTTTCTCGTTGACTGACCGGCCGAAGACAAAGGAGGTCTAGGTAACTAGGACTGGAGTGCGATCGTTGTGGGGACGATCGCGATATGGCAAGCGCCGAGGGATCTCGGACGGCCTGCAAGCATCTTTCTCTGTTGGCCCACGTATATAGTGAGTATTCGTGGTGCCAGCGCAACGGCCGGGAATTCGAATTTCTCAACAAAGTGTTGCGCGAGCCGTAGGCCCGGCGACTTCATGAGCGGACATTCGGGCGTGGCCGAGTCGTCCAAATCGTTTACCTCTTCCCCGGCCAGTTATAAAATCGGCCATGTGGAGAACTTACGAACTGGAGAGTGGACAGACAGCCTCGTCGGCGAGGCGGCGGGCGGATCCGAATCGGCCCGATCTCGGCTGAGCGAGCAGCTCCTGCCTCGCGTTCGAGCGATGGTGATTGCCCGACTGGTGCCGACGCCGGCCCAGCAGCACGACGTCGACGACCTGACTCAGGACTGCCTGATTGCCATATTGGATGGCGTATCTGGGCTGCGAGCACACAAGGCGGCGGTTCTTCGGGCATTCGCATCCACAATTGTTTCGCGCAAGACGGCGGACTACATCCGAGGCATCCGGGCGGACGCGCAGCGGAATAACGGCGCCGTTGCCGAGCACATGGACGACAGCGGACTCTGG
>JAJDEC010000093.1 GCA_029259995.1 Phycisphaerae bacterium | reverse complement strand
TCAGATCTTGATTCGCTTTGATCGGATGATCAGTGCAAATCAATATTCACTTCAGCCTTAGCGGCGTCGGCGAATGAGAGCGATCGCACCCAAGCCGAGGAGGCTCAGCGTGGCGGGCTCAGGAACGTTGACGAACTGAATGACCGGGGACTGACCCTGGCCAGCCGTCTGTCCGTTCGGACCACCAGCGTAGGAAACGCTGGCGAAACCGAAGGCTGTGTCGCCCCAACCGGCGTTGCCGACTTCACCGAGGATCGTCGTCGTGTTGCCATGATCCTGGGTCTTGTCAACGATGATCGTCAACGTGCCAAGGAAGTGATCGAGACCAGCACCATACGGCGCGGCGAAACCAGCGGCGCCGAAGCTGCCGGCGATGACGCCAGGACCGAACGTGCCGATTCCGAGCGGGTTCGTCGCAGAACCACCCGGAGGCGGTGCGGCGCCCCATGCCGAAACTGCGGCGGGACCATCCGTTGACAGCGTCGAGTTGGCGCTGAAGACGCCAAGATCCGAGACCGACGCGTACATTGCGATCTGGTAGGTGTACACACCAGGATCAGCCGGCTTCTCGATGATGAGAACCTGGCCAGGCCCCTGCTGTGTCGGGGCACCATCGCCACTGACGTACTCAAACCAAACCGATGCGGCACCTTGGCTGACGGCCGGCATGACGAACGCGCCCACCAAAGCTGCAACCATAAATAGATTCTTCTTCATTCTTTGCTCCTCCTTGTCTTGTCGTAAGACAGAGCTTCTGAAAAGTAAGGAAACCTCTCTCATACCCATTCTGACTTTTCCCCTCAACTTGCCACGTTGTTTTCTAAACAAGCGAGATTCATTGGTGAGGAATCTGGAGGGGGACAACGCGTCCCCCTCCGAAAGTCAAATTCGAAAGTCAAATTACATGCAGACTGCGCAGTTCGCCGTGACGCCGTTGAAGTACGGAAGAACCAGACCGAGGTCCGGGCCGTTGAAGAATCCGTCTCCGTTGTAGTCACCCGTGAACACTTGGCGTCGATTGGCCGTGCCAGCCGTCGCCTGGTTGAACGTCGGTAGAACCAGACCGAGGTCCGGTCCGTTGAACGCACCGTCGTTGTTGAAGTCGCCCTTCGGCTTGATGACGATGACAGCGTCAGCTGTCGCACTCGTCGCACCCTGCGTGCTGCCGTTGGCCGTTGCGCCTTCAGGAGCACCACCGGTGTAACCGAGGTTGAGGATAACCGCTGCCGACGGACCCGGATCGGAGACCGCCGTGACGAGCAGGTTATTGACGCTCAGGAAAACGTCGAGGCTCGGCTGGCAGCCGCGGCCTGCCGTGCCACATGTGTCGGCTTCGAGCGCGACAGTGGCGAGGCGATAGCCGTTGCCGGCCGTGATACCCAGAGCGGAGTTGAACATCGGGCCGCCGCCGTTGTCTTCGACAGGGACGCGGACCATCTTGATGCCGCCACCGGTCGTCGTGAACGCCGTGCTCTCGGCAGTGTCATTCCACGGGTCGTTGGCCGAACCAACAGCAGCCGCGGTGTTGTGGATCGTGACGCCGGCGCTGAGCAGTTCTCGCTCATTCGCCGCCGAAGCATCGATCGCCATGTCGAGACCAACAGCCGCGAGGACCTCATTGGCGTCGCCGGAAGCAACATCAACGTAAAGCGTCATCGTGGCCGTGCTCGTGTTGTTGGCGCCCTGGACTTCGAGTCCGGCTACCTTCGGAGCGATGTAAATCGTCTGACCGTCGCCGCGACCGCCGCCATTGGGTTCATTGAGATAACCCGACAGGTTTACCGGCGTGTCGATCGCGCCGATGCTGTCACGAGCGTCGAGGAAGTAACTGTTCGTCATCTGCGCGCTTGCGATAGATGCCGAAAAGGCAACTGCCAGACCTGCTACTGCACAAAGTGTTTTTCGCATTTTTTCCATTCCCGGAATTCAGTGTTTCCAATTGATCATTTGGCAAAGGCAACATGCCCCCGCCAACCAGTTTGACATCTTCGCAACTGCCGAATCGCGCCCGCCGGAAACTCGTTCGCGCTCAACAACTGCCGGATGTCGATGCGTACGCATACGCCCTTCTGCAAACGCCGCCGCTTGTTCGACTCTGAAGCAACCTGCGATCTCTTGCCAAACCGCCAAGCCAACTTCTGATGACCGCCATCCCTTCAGGCATCCCTTGCAAGTATCCTGAACAGACAAGACAGTCAGATCGAACGCACCGCGGTCTCGCCGAGTGGCAACCGCACACTGCTGCTTGACGAATGCGACCGGAAAACCGCATCTGTCACGCAACCTCCGACAAGACGCACTGCGCCCTGTCAAACTGCTATTGATGCTACCACAGCTGATACCCTTGAATCAACCCTTCCAGGCAAGATTATTCGTTTTTTTGCACAGCCACAAACTATTGCTGCGCCATAGTTTAGGTTCGTATGACACACAGGTGTCGATCTGAAAAATTGCGTCGGGATTTGCTGCGCAACAGGTCTGATATCCCGCGCCGGATCGCCAAGACGGTGTTGGAAGTCACTATCCGGACGACACCTATGGACGCATTCGCGGATCAGTCCCATATGTTTGTGTGGCCTTGAGTTGTGCGGATTAGCGCGATCCAAGGATCTGCCGCCGGCACTCGTGCGGTCGGAGTTTGGCGATTCTCGTCACTCAGGAGAGCATATCATCGAACCGATGGCTGAATTCCGCACGCGAGCCAGCGCGGAGACGTGCCGCATCGAATCCGCGATTTTTGTCACACAGCGCCGCGCGAAAATCCTGATCCATCAATTCTATTGGGCATGCTTTTTTCGTTGCATCAGCCAGCGCCGTCACTTTCACGTCATCGGGGACGCACGCCACCGCATTGCGGTGTTTGATGACGTCATCGGATACTCCGGCGTCGACTTTCGGCGCATGCAATTCCACGCGATGCCCTGACAGATCATTCGCTTGTGTGCACCAATCCGCCAACGCCTCACGCACCAATCGACTTCCGCGGAATTTGGCGTCGATCGAGTGGCCCGCAATATGCGGCGTGGCGATTCGACATCGTCCGACAAGCTCACGATTTACATGGGGCTCATTCAGCCATGTATCCACGACGGCGTTCGAAACGGAATTCGCTTCAATCGCTGAAAACAGGGCCTTTTCGTCAACGATGCCGCCACGAGAGGTGTTGATCAACGACGCGCCATGATTCATCCGGCTGAGCCAGTCCGCATCGGCCATGCCGACCGTTGCATGGGTGCCTTCGTGTGTCAGCGGAACATGCAGCGTCACGATGTCGCTCGCGGCCAATAGCGCGTTGATCGACATCCATGGACCTGTATCTCCGACCATTTCACGAGGCGGATCATTGAACAGCACGGACATGCCGATCGACTTCGCCCAGCCGCCGATCATTGATCCGATACGGCCGACACCGACGACGCCGAGCGTGAGATGTTGCATTGGGATGCAGCGCTGATCGGCCAGAAGAAACAGGGAAGCGAGCACATACTCTGCGACAGGACGGGCGTTGAAGCCGGCCGCTGTGGCAACTTCAATACTTTGTTCCTGCAAATACGCGATATCAAGATGATCAACGCCCGTTGTGACTGTTCCGACGAATCGGATGCGGGTGCCGTTAAGCAGTGACGGGGCCACGTGCGTGACGCTTCGGACAATAAGTACATCCGCGTCTGTCAGTGCGTCACGCGTGATCTCGCGTCCGGAAAAAACGTTCAGATCGCCGAGCTGCGCATAGGCGCCTCGATCGGCGATCTGATCGTCAATCCAGATTTGAAGTGACACGTTCACCCGCTCCGCATTTCAAGCGCGGACGGGACGCAGAATTGCCGGACTGCGCCGGCCGCCCCGCCGGCGACTACATGGCTGTGCCGCCCGTAAATATCCCGAAAATACCCTGGAATATGGGTGTCAGGACCGCCGGCAGCAGGACGTTCGTCACCAGATTGAAGATCAGATCGAGAAACTGAAAAGCGAGATCAAGGACGGCGAGTTGTATGACGTTCTCTTCACCGGTTGTCGGCGTCATGAGTAGCTCCTTGGCGAGGCCCCGGCGCACCTGACGGCGCTTTGGGCGGTTCCTGCTTTCTCATACTATCGGAAAGACCTCCAGGTCGCACCCAAGCGCGTCTTCTCTCAATCCTGGATCCGCATCCGTCGTTCACCCGTCGAGATTCACGCATTCTAATGATCGCGAGTGAACACCCGAAAACGACCACGAATCCGCCGACACACGGATCCGCGGCTTTCAAACCAATTGAAAGATCCGATCACGACGTGCAACGCGTGGTCCATCCGGGGTCGCATTCGTATAATCCGGCTCGGCCGAATGACGATTGCGAGCGATTTGCTCCCAGTCGATGCCGACGAGAGGTTAGCAAACGTGACGACCGATGCACAACAAACAGGCGCGGCAGCCGAAACGGGCGTCCAATCGCTCGGGGTCGTCTCGTACCTCAATGCGCGACCGCTTTACGAGACGCTCCACACGGACGAGCGATTTCAATTCAGGCCCGCCGTTCCATCGGCACTGGCCGAGATGCTCGCCGCAGGAGATTGTGCGGCAGCGCTCATGCCCGTCGTGGATTACTGGCGTCATCGCAACACGCTTGAAGGCGTGTCCGACGCCTGCATCGCCAGCGACGGCGAAACGATGACGGTTCGCGTCTTCGCGCGTCGGCCGGCGGAAAAAATCTCTCGGCTGCACGTCGATGGCGATTCGCATACATCCGTCATTCTGTCCCAGCTCATCTGGCGCAGGCTTTACGGTACGAAGCTTGAACTGGCGCCGTGGTCGATTGACGACGCACCGGGATTTGAGGACATCGACGCGATCCTGCTGATCGGCGACAAAGTCGTCACGAGCGCGCCGCAAGGCTTCGGCTTTGAAGTCGACCTCGGCGCGGCGTGGAAATACCTGACGGGACTGCCCTTTGTATTCGCCGCCTGGTATGGGCGAAAGTCCGACGATCATTCGGCGCTGGCCGACGAACTGGGCCGCGCCCGCGACGACGGCGTCGCCCGCGCCGCCGACATCGCCAGGCGATTTGCACCGGTCCACGGCTGGCCCGAATCGATAGCGCGTCGCTATCTCTGCGAGACGCTTCGATTCACGATCACGCCCGAAGCAAGACAAGGCATGCAGGCATTCTTCGCGATGGCGAAAGAGGAAGGATTGCTCCCGTGACGACGCTCCTGTCGACACCGCAGACATCACGACTCTCTGTCGACGATCTACGTTCGATGTATTTCGATCTGTCGCTGCACGAAATCGGACGGCAGGCCCACGCGCTAACGATGCAACTGCATCCCGAGGACTATCGCACCTACGTTGTCGATCGAAACATCAACTACGCCAACTGGTGCACGGCGCGCTGCATTTTCTGCAACTTCAAGGCCGACGCGCCGGGCATGAAGACGGGCCGCACGGATCTGCCCGAGGGCTACACGCTCACGTATGATCAGATCGGCGACAAGATTCGCGAACTGATCGCAATCGGCGGTACCCAGATCCTCATGCAGGGCGGCCTGGTACCGAAAGACGGCGCGGCCGGCCTGTCCTTCGATTGGTATCTTGATCTGATGCGCTTCATCAAGCGCGAATTCCCGCAGATTCACATTCACGCCTTCAGCCCTCCGGAGATCTTCGCGTTTCACGAACTCTTCGACATGTCGATTCATGATGTGCTCGTGCGTTTGCAGGAGGCGGGGCTGGACAGCGTCCCCGGCGGCGGCGGCGAGATTCTCACGGATCGCGTACGCAACAAGATCGGCCAGGGCAAGTGCCTGAGTCAGCCGTGGCTGGAAGTCATGCGCCAGTGCCACATTCTTGGCATGAAGACCAGCTGCACGATGATGTTCGGCCACATCGAAACACTCGACGAACGTTTCGAGCATCTTCGACTGCTGCGCGAGCTGCAGGACGAATCGCTGGCGCGCGACAACGGCGGCGGTTTCAGCGCGTACATCTGCTGGACGTTTCAGCCGGATGAAACGCCGCTCGGACGGATGAAGAAGCTGGGCGACGGGGGAAAGCCGAAAGCTGAAACGCTGAAAGCCGAAAGGGCTGGCGCCGATCTTGAGCCCGCTTCCCTATCGACGCCGCCGACAAGCCCGAAGACTCGACCCGTCAACGACGGCGAGCATCTTCTTCTTGCCGATGCCAACGAATACCTGACGATGAACGCCCTTTCGCGGCTCTATCTCGACAATATTCCCAACATCCAATCGAGCTGGGTCACAATGGGCCCCAAGATCGGTCAGCTTGCCCTGTTCTTCGGCGCGAACGACATGGGCAGTGTGATGATGGAAGAGAACGT
>JAJDEC010000092.1 GCA_029259995.1 Phycisphaerae bacterium | reverse complement strand
GATTTGCCGCTGCCGTTGTCACCGATGATGCCGAGGCGTTGGCCGTGGGGCACGTGGAGCGTGAGATTCTGAATCGCCTGCACGATCGTGACGGGCCTGGCGTATTTCCGTCGGCCGATGTAGTTGACGATCGTCTCCTTGATGGAATAGGTGCGCGCGGAGTGGATGCGGAACGTCAGGCTCACGTCGTCGAGATGGATGTGATGATCGCTCATGCCAATCGCGTCACAAGTGGAATATCAGCCGATCCTCGAATCGGCGGAAAAAGACGAGTCCGACGCCGAGCGATCCGAAGGCGACAAATGTCGCGCTGAGGAACTCCTTCTGCGTGGGGAATCGTCGGTCATAGATGGGTCTGTGGAACATCTCGATGACGGGGTAAAACGGATTGAGTTTGAAATAGAACCGCATGTCGTGCGGAATGGGGCCGGCGTCGATGAGTTGTTCTTCCGTCGCGTTGGCGACGGCGACTGTCGGATCGATCGACGTTTTCGCTTCCATCGGATAGATGATCGGCGTCACGTAGAACAGCGCACTGAGAAAGACGGCGATCAGGTGCTGCACGTCGCGGAAATAGACTGTCAGAACGGCGGCGATGGCGCCGAGGCCGAGACCGACGAAGAGCATGTACATAAAGCTGATCGGCAGGATGGCGAGGGCGGGGCTGAGTTGGAACCCGATGAAATAACCGAGCACGCAGAGCAGGACGACGAGCGAGAGAACGAACGTCACGAGATCCTGCATGACGATGCTGAGCGGAAAGACGAGCTTGGGGAAATACTGCCGCTTGAGCATGCCCTCGGCGCCGACGATGCTCATGCTGGAATTGATGATCGTTGACTGGAGAAACGTCCAGGGGATCAGGCCGCTGAGGACGTAAAGGGCGTAGTCGCGAATCTGGAACTTGAAGATGATATTGAATACAGCGCTGATGACGAGGAGCTGCAGCAGGGGATTGAGCAGGGACCAGAAGAAGCCGAGATAGCTCCTTCGATACCTGACTTTCAGGTCCTGGGATACGAAGTTCTTGATGACTTCGCGGAACCGCCAGACTTCTTTGAGGCCATCCAGGGTTTGCATCAGGAAACAGGGCCGCTCCGTCGGCGCGAGGATCGTTGAAGGCGTTCGGCATTGTACCGAACTCGATATGATTCGGGAGTATTCGCCCCGTGCGGGGGTGTGTCAAGTTTTGGGGCGATGCAGCCAGGGGTAACCCGGCCGAGGGCTTGTGAATCGGACGCAATTGCGTAAGTTAATGTGTAGGGTGGGCCGTGCCCACCGATCGATTGCGAACGAGCTGTCAATTGGATATGTGAATCTCATCGATGTACAAAGTAGCGTCCGCAGTGTGAGTCACCTCATGCGCAATAACGGATGCCGGCGAATCGGTACCCATCACGGACCTGACGACAGGCCGCATGATCAAACGCATCAGAGGTGGGCATGGCCCACCCTACGAATGAGGGAAACGAGTTCGACATGGCGAAAGAATGCCCCAAACTCCGCGTCGTCTTTGCGGATGAGTCTCTTCTGATCCGAGGCGGCGAGCGTGTCATCGAGGGCGTTGCCGCGAAACGCGCACGCGTCCTGCCCGACGAGCGTGGTCGCCTCGGCGAGATCATGCGCGCGGACGATCCGTGGTTCGAGAAATTCGGGCAGGTCTATTTCACGACGACGCTGCCCGGCGTCGTCAAGGCGTGGCACTTCCACAAGCTTCAGACGGATCATTTCTATTGTCTGCAGGGGACGGTCAAGATCGGTCTCTACGATGCCCGCGAGGACTCCCCGACGTTTGGCGAAGTGAACGAAGTCTACCTGAGCGAGCACTTGCCGGGGTTGTTGCGGATACCACCTGGGATCTATCACGGCTGGATGTGCGTGAGTGAAGGCCAGAGCTGCGTGATCAACATGACGACGGAATGTTACGACTATAAGAATCCGGATGAATTCCGGGCGGATCCGCACAGTGATGAGATTCCGTATGACTGGACGCGCAAGGATGGGTAGCGGGGGAAGGGATCCAGGATTCGAGGGATCAAGGGATCCAGTGAATCGGATTGCGTCTGCCGCCATCGATGGGCAAGCCGTTGTCAAGCGATGATGGGATCGGATCGCCCCTCGGCAGCGTCAACCCACAGCCCCCCACGGATGCAGAAACCAACCAAGCCAGGAGCAACGCCGTGGCGATTGCGCCAACAGCTTTCTGTGCGCGCCTCACGGTATTTCCTTAACACTATGCCTCGCACAACAATTCTTGATCATTGTCCGACTCAACCATCATCCTAATTCGGAGTATTCTGATTCCTGCGAGTTCCTTAGGGGCTGCCAGTGCAATGTCGGCGGTGTGAACTTGTCGGCTTCGCGACGATTCCCGGCCGCGTCGGTGCCTGACGTCGGACTCGCTCAGGGCGTCAAAGTGCGTCTGCCCGTGCTGCGGGTTGCCCGGCGTTTGCTCCGCGATTTCTGCTGCGCTGGTATCGCCCCCTGACGGGCGCGGCTCTGTTCGGACGCTCGATCATGACTCTGGCAAGATTCATGGCCCTGTTGACGGTCTTGAAGTCTATCTGAAGAGCCTTTGCCGTAGTTGGTTCGGTTTCATCCACTCTTCAGAATCGGAGCCAGCAGCTTGACAATGATGTTCGCCGCCTTTGCGGCGCTGCTGAATGAGAGCGCGACTGTCGCGTCTGGCGGGACGTCGTGCGGATCGAACTGGTTGAGGTGTGAGTAGTCCATGAAGTCGTCGGTACCCGCCTCCCAGAGGATGCGATGGACGCGTTCGAATTGTTCATCGCTCAGTGATTTGCGATCCACTTCAATCAGGGCTTCGGCGACGGCGAAGCTGAAGCCGGGGTCGGTCTTGACGTCTTCGCGGAGACCGTCGGGGCGGCGGCCGCCAGTGGTCTTGACGGGGATGATGGCGATCGATGGGCGGGCTGCGCCGTCGGGCAGGTCGATGCGTGGCAATTCGCCCTTCAGGAGGCGATTGACGAGTGCCTGGATTTCTTCGTGCGACAGGGCGTCGGGCATGGGCGTTTCCTCGTCGTTTGTTGGAGACGTCGATCGAGGGGTTGATTATAAGCGCGTGCTGCGCATGGCAAGCAGAGTGGGCAGGGGGCGACCCACTCTGCGAGTATCCAATCGTGTTCAGGGCTGCGCGCGTTTTGTCGGGTCGATGACCTGACCTACGCCTGTGATGCATGCCGACGTAGGGCGTCGGCATGTTACTCGGCTTGCGAACACCAACACGCGTTGTTGGTGGGCACGGCCCACCCTACGGCTGCATGGCCCCCCGGCTTGTCGTCACCAACTCGGGTTGTTGGTGGGCACGGCCCACCCTACGGCTGCACGGCAAGCGACGTCGCGCGGATCGTGTCGGGTTCGATGACTCGACCTACGGGATTCGTCAGAAGGGCTTGAATGCGTTGCGATCGCGATTATCGAACGGGGCGATGACGATCCTGCGTTCGGCGTTGACCCAGGCGGCGCGATTGCCGATGACGCGGGTCTGGCCGGCGAGACCGTTGGCCTTGAATTCGGCGAGT
>JAJDEC010000091.1 GCA_029259995.1 Phycisphaerae bacterium | reverse complement strand
GGAGGTGGACTCGCGCCATTGCCGCCATGGGTCCGCCGACTTGAACGCGTCGAGCGCTGGGTCATTGCAAAAGTCACCATTTATCACGCACGATTGCTCGTCAGAGAGGACGCGGCCTGATGCTTCGTGCGCATTCTTCTTCAGTGGGGGGACAAGCAGCCAATACAATGTGATTCGTCCCGTAGGGACAGAATGATTCGAATGGTGCAATTCGCGCCGTCCTTCCAGGACGGCAATAAGGCATGGTGGCAACTTGACCCCACGCCTGAAGGCGTGGGCTATTCTCGATTCGTCCCTACGGGACGAGACGCGACAGACACTCCCGTACTTGAATTCGCACGATTGCATACGGCGGCTCTGCTCAGCGCCACTCACGCATATATCATCGCGCCCCCATCCTTGAGAGGATGGGCCACCCAATGACAACAGGGCGCGTTGCATCGTGCAACGCGCCCCGTGAATTCTCTCCAATTGAGTTGCTTCAATTTACTTTCGCATTCGTCGGACCGTTCGTCGGCGACTCGCCGCACCCAGTCCGATGCAACCCACGATCATCGCGGCCATCATCTGCATCGCGCCCACGCCGCACGTGACGGGGACGATCAGCGTGTTGTCGGACAGGTCCAGCCCGAGATCGTCGAAGCCACCGAGATCATCTTCGAAACCGTACTCGTCGTCGTCGAAGCCGAACGTGTCATCCTCAAAGCCCGGCTCGTCGAAGCTGTCCATGCCTTCCGTCTCGATCGTCAGCGTGTAGGCCGCCGTCTGTCCCTCGTAGGGCGACACGGCGATGAAGATCGTGCCCGACTCGCTGAAGCCCTCGACAAATTCGAAGCTCGTTTCCGATTCCGACGAACCGATCGGTGTGCCATCCGCTTCGAACACGAACAGATCGAGATCGCCCGCATCACTTTGAACGTCGATCGCGAAGTAACCCGACACGCTCATCGAGAACCAGTCGTCGTCATTGCCCATCAGGTTGTGCGAACCCGGCTGGATCGGCTTGGCCGCTTCGTGCGTGTCGTTGTCTTCGAAGCTGTCATCGTTGCCGCTGACGGGCGTCGGCGTTCCGTTCGGCGGTGTCGGCTGACCGGCAGCGCCGAGGGCGCGGGCGGCGTTGATGCGACCATTGCCGAAGAGCTGATCGTAGCCGCTGTTGCCGAGATCGTCGGCCGTCGTCTTCAGGCGATCACGGACCTGTGCCGCCGTCAGATTCGGCTCGGCCGATCGGATCAGAGCGGCAACGCCGGCGACGTAAGGTGTGGCCATGGATGTACCGTCCATGGTTTCGTAGTTCGAGCCGCGAACCGTGCTGAGGATCTGCACGCCAGGGGCGACGAGTTCGATGCCCGGTCCGGCGTTGGAAAAGTTGGCGAGGTTGTCGCCGGAATCCGTGGCCCCCACGGCGATCACGCTGTCGAAGCCGGCCGGGAATTCGACGACATCCTGCCCGGCGTTACCGGCGGCGGCACAGACGACGACGTTGCGGCTCGCCGCTTCGTCAACCATGTCCTGGAACGCCTGGCTCGGGGATGCGGAGCTGAGGCTCAGGTTGATGACGCTGGCGCCGTTGTTCATGGCGTAGCGAACGCCCTCAATCACGCCCGACGTCGGTCCCGACATATCCGAGCCGAGTACTTTGACAGGCATGATCGTGACATCGGCCGCGCCGGCGATGCCGACCTGATTGTCGCGAACGGCGGCGATAATGCCCGCCACGTGCGTGCCGTGGTTCTGATCGTCCGACGGGTTGTTCGTGTTGCTGATGAAGTTCCAGCCGCGGACATCGTCGATCAGACCGTTGCCGTCGTCGTCGATGCCGTTCATCGTTTCGCCGTTGTTGCGCCAGATCTGCGACTGTAGATCAGGATGATCAAGCTGCACGCCCGTATCCACGACGGCGACGATCACGTTGGCGCTGCCGCCGTTGATCTGCCATGCGGCTTCGGCCTGGATCTTCGTGAGTGCATACTGATCGCCGGCAGCCGGATCATTCATGCTGCTGCCCGTCATCTGGCCGGAGACCTGACCTGGCGCTCGGACGATGTAATCCGGCTCGACGAATTCGACGTCGTCACGCTCGGCGAGCATGTCGAGCGCCGAATCGACGTCGAGGTTCGCATCAAGGTCCGCAACGAACCACGTCGCCGTGTCGGCCGAGCGGGCCGCCGTCGCATTCGGATCGAGCGGTCGCAGCGATGCGATTCCCGGCAGCGGGTTGCTGCTGCGCATCAAAGATGCTGCTGGTCGCAGTTTGACGAGCACGCGTCCTTCCGCAAAGTCCGCGTTGTCCGCCTTGGCGAGTGCGAAGGCGCTGAGTAGCACCACTGTCGCGATCAGCTTGGCGATCAGGTGTCCACCGTTCGTTGACTTGTAGTTGGTCGTTGCTTTCATCGTCGCGTCCTCCCTTGTCGGTGTATGCCGCGAGGCAGGTGGGAGTACGCATGAAGGGGGCGGCTCTGCCCCGAAACTGGAAAAAAGGCTGAAATTCGGAGAATCGGTCCTGAAATGCGAAAAAAGGCGATTTTGGGCGGCAGATTGGTGTGGCCGGCGACTACTGAACTTCTTCGCCGCCTGCAAATTGGGGCTATTCGTGAATCTCGCCACGCTCGGCCCGGATCGTGCCGCTGACGACAACACGCTGCCCGGGATCGTCTCGAGTCTGAAGCGTGATTCGATTCAGATCCACGCGACATTCATTCTCATCATAATGAACCGGCAGCGCGATCCGGCAAATGCACGGACCACCGCCGACAATCTTGCTCTCTATGGTTGCGCCATCTCGGATCGTCAGCTCGATCCGACAATCGATGGGCGAGTGATTTTGCATCTCGATTTTGCGGCGGGGGAAACTGATGTCAATGCGCCGTTTGAAATCCGGCATCGAGTGTGCGTGTACACCGACGATATTCCAATGGATGTAGGAACGATGCGCATCTGGAAATCCGCCCCACGCGAGAATTCGGCCTTTCCGTTCATCCAACACAAATTCGGACCATTCCAGCCCCATCGCAACGGGCTTGCCGGCAGACGACGGCAGATTCTCAATTTCGACGATGCTGTCTGCAGCGGGAATGTAGACCGGCAGCAGGCAGCCTGAATTCATGCTACCGACGACAATGACAAACACGGCAACGACGACTCCTGGCAACGCTGTCATGGATGGTCCCTTCGTTCGGCGACTCTTGATTCCGGTTCAGTAGGTGCGAATCTATCGTATACAGCTGATACCGCGCGGGGCTTCGATCCTGCCACTGACGACGATGGACCGGCTCGGATCGTCACAGTCGTTCATCGTCAGCCGATTCAGGTCAATCCGGCACGAACCAGGCTTAAGAACGATCTGCAATTCTGTATCTGCGCAATAAACGTCACGGAAATCGGGTTGAACGCGATCTGGCGACTTGCATCGATGCATGAATCGAACTCGACACGGGACCCTGGCCTCCATCTCGCTGATCGTATCCATCCGCGGGAGGTGGATCTCAAACTGCCGATCCTCTTCGCGTTCGATCCACGCCCTGCACCCAAGCTATGGAAACAAGAAGCATCGCAGCTTCGACGTATGCTCGTCGTCGTCGTAGCCAATCGCAAGTACCCGCATGACACCGGACTCATTTGTGCAACTTGCGTCCTTGAACCCCATCGTGACGGTCTTCCGCGTGGCATTCCGCATGTGATCGATCCGAATGACGCTGTCGGCTGCGGGCTCGATGTACGGAACCAGGCAACCAGTGTTGACGACCAACAAGGATACGATTGTGAAAAGTATGAGCGTAGACAGTTGGTTCTGCATGATGCGCCTTTGTGAATTCATCACGTTGGCTTGACGTCGAAAAAAGTCTGGCATGTGAATTCAGCGCGCAAGCGGCGGCGTTCGTTCAATCAACTTTTGTTTTCTTGCGCGCGGCGACATGACGGCATCAAAAGTTTTTTGCAATTGCGCTTTTTCATACGCACAACATCCTGAGAATTACATACAATCCGCCCTCGTCGGCCGTTGAAGTAAAACGCAACAACTGACAAACCCACGGGACGGATGTCCGTGGGAACGATCGGGAACGGACGCCCGGGGAAGCAACGTGCGAGAAAGGACGCTCGCACGCGCTTCCCATTTTCTTTGGTTCGTCACGGGTTTGCGGGGACCATTGACGGCTCCTGTCGACGCGG
>JAJDEC010000010.1 GCA_029259995.1 Phycisphaerae bacterium | reverse complement strand
CCGCCTGGCCCTCGGCCTGTGCAATGGCGACGACCGCCCGTAGGGCATACTCCGCCGTTGGTGAGATCATGTTTCACTCCAAATCTGACTAATTGGGTCTTGACGTCCAATTTACGCACACTACACTCCCGACACAATGATAGTAATTGGACCCATTTACATTCTTTTATCGGGGACGATCGGGGCATGAACAACAGGCGACTATGGCTGGCGTTGATCACGGTTATTATCGGGTCTTTTGGCGTGCTCGGGTACTACGGCATCGAGTTGTATCGAGAGGCCCCGCCGATTCCGGAGCGAGTCGTCACGACGAACGGCGAGGTTCTCTTCACGGCGGCGGACATTCGTGACGGTCAAAACGTCTGGCAGTCCATGGGCGGACAGGAAGTGGGCAGCATTTGGGGACATGGTGCCTATGTCGCCCCCGACTGGTCCGCCGATTGGCTGCATCGAGAAGCGATCTGGCTTCTGGACCAATGGGCGCAAGCGGATCACGGCACGCCGTTCGACGATCAACCTGCCGAAATCCGAGCTGCACTCAAGGAGCGACTTAAGTCGACGTTGCGTACCAACTCGTTCGACCCTGCGACTGGCGATCTGGTTGTCTCCCCCGTTCGCAGCCGAGCGATCAAGGCAGTCAGCGATCACTACGCCTCGCTTTTCGGCGTCGATCCGGACTTTCACGAACTCCGCGAGGCCTATGCGATCCCCGCCGGCGCCATCAAATCGAGCGAGCGCCAAGATCAGTTGAACAGTTTCTTCTTCTGGGCCGCCTGGGCATGTTCGACCAATCGCCCTGAATCGACCATCACTTATACAAACAACTGGCCAGCGGAAAGCCTCATCGATAATCGTCCGTCCGGCGCCATCGTTGTCTGGTCGGTGATCAGCGTAGTCTTATTGCTGGCAGGAATCAGCGCTCTTGCCTGGTATTTCGCAATTCAGCGAAGCGCGGGCGAAGAAGAATCCAGCGTGCCGGATCGGGACCCGCTGCTCGCCTTGAATCCGACCCCGTCGATGCGCGCAACCTTGAAGTACTTCTGGGTCGTTGCTGCACTCATCCTGGCGCAAGTCGGACTGGGCGCCATCACGGCCCACTATGGCGTTGAGGGCTCCGGGTTCTACGGATTTCCGCTGGCGGAATACCTGCCATACGCAGTGACGAGAACATGGCACACGCAACTTGCGATCTTCTGGATCGCGACTGCGTGGCTCGCGACCGGTCTGTTTATCGCTCCTGCCGTATCGGGTTATGAACCGAAGTTCCAGCGATTCGGCGTCAACGCGCTCTTTGTCTGCCTGCTCGTTATTGTCGTGGGATCGTTGTTTGGGCAATGGCTCGGTGTTCAACAGCGTCTCGGCTTCGAAGCCAACTTCTGGTTTGGACACCAGGGGCTTGAATACGTGGACCTCGGCCGATTCTGGCAGATATTCCTTTTCGTCGGACTCTTCCTCTGGCTGTTTCTGATGGTTCGAGCACTCTTGCCCGCCTTCAAGAAACCGGGCGAAAACCGCAGCCTGCTTGGCATGTTCGTCGTGGCGTCCACCGCGATTGCGCTGTTCTACGGGGCAGGGCTCATGTGGGGTCGGCAAACCAATCTGGCGATCGTCGAATACTGGCGATGGTGGGTAGTTCATCTGTGGGTGGAAGGATTCTTTGAAGTCTTTGCCACCGTCGTGATTGCATTCCTGTTTACTCGGATGGGCCTGCTCGGAACGACGACTGCGACGCGGGCAGTGCTTTTCTCCAGCACGATCTTCCTTGCCGGCGGCATCATCGGCACTTTTCATCATTTGTACTTCACGGGGACGCCGACAGCCATACTCGCACTCGGCGCTACCTTCAGCGCACTGGAAGTGGTTCCGCTCGTGCTCATCGGGTTCGAGGCCTACGAGAATCTGACACTCAGTCGTTCCCGGCCGTGGGTGGTCGCGTACAAGTGGCCGATCTATTTCTTCGTCGCCGTCGCATTCTGGAATCTTGTAGGCGCGGGCCTGTTCGGGTTTTTGATCAATCCGCCAATCGCCCTGTATTACATGCAAGGCCTGAACACAACGCCCGTCCACGGCCATACCGCCCTTTTCGGTGTGTACGGCATGCTGGGCATTGGGCTGATGCTATTCTGCCTGAAGGGACTCGCCACGCACAACGTCTGGCGAACCCGATACCTTTCCTACGCGTTCTGGTCCATCAACGTCGGCCTTGCCCTGATGGTGCTCATCAGCCTGCTGCCCGTGGGGTTACTTCAAACATGGGCGAGCGTTGAACATGGGCTTTGGTACGCCCGCTCGGCGGAGTTTCTTCAGACGCCGACGATGGAAGTCCTGCGCTGGCTCCGCGTGGTCGGTGACACCATATTCGCCAGCGGCGTCCTCGCACTCTGCTGGTTTGTGCTCGGATTGAAAACGGGATGGTCATTGCGATCGGAGCGGGAGACCGCGATCGATGCACTTCCCGCCCCGATGTAATGCAACTGTCGATTCAGGTCGATTGGTGAATCAAACTCTGAAGGAGTCCCAGAAATGAGAAACGAACTGCTGAACAAGCGCGTCGGTGAACTCGTCGTCGAACAACCCGGGCGATCCCGCATCTTCGAGAGGTTTTCGATCGATTACTGCTGCGGCGGAAAGAAAACGCTTGCAGATGCGTGCAAAGCGACCGGCGCATCCCCGGACGCGGTCATCGATGCGCTGACACATCCGGAAAGCAACAATCCGTCCACATCGGAGGCAGATTGGTCGAACGCGCGCATGGGCGAACTGATCGATCACATCCTGACGAAACATCATGCATACCTTCGAACCGAGCTGCCGCGACTGAGCGAGATGGGAGAAAAAGTCGCAAGAGTCCACGGCCATCGCTTCGACTGGTTGTCCGAATGCCATCGGGTGTTCGAGGGGCTGCGAGCCGAGTTGGAGCAGCACATGATGAAGGAAGAACAAGTGCTGTTTCCCATGATCAGGGAGATGGAAGCGTCTGGCGCCAGAGCATCGTCTCATTGCGGAAATCTCCAGAATCCAATTTCCGTCATGGAACACGAACACGACAACGCCGGGCAAGCGCTCGCGCGTTTGCGTGAGTTGACCGGCGCATTCGTACCGCCAGACGACGCCTGCAACACATTTCGCGCGTGGCTGCACGGACTGGCCGAACTGGAAGCTGATCTCCACGAGCACATTCACGAAGAGAACAACATCCTCTTTCCAAGCGCACAGAAACTGGAGTCGCAGTTAACGACCGCATGAAGGTTCGTAATTGACAGTTTCCTGACGGCGACACGGAAATGGGCGAATTCCAGATTGGAAATGACTGGCCGCATCGCCCGTTTCACGGTCGCGCATTCGAATCCGGTCTGCCGCCTGGGACGACACGCATGATTCCGCGTGAGACACGGCAACCTGTCGTCTTGCGTTACTCTGCGGCTTTCAGAACGCGCCATTCCGCTCACGGGTCATGCGACCCGGTCTTGCCGGAAACGTTGGATCGACTCCGATTGCGGCGGGCGGACTCAATCGGCAGAATGCCAGTGCCGCTACGAACAGGAATGCAGAATGTCAACGAACGACATCTCGCACTCGGCCATCAAGCACTCAGATATTCTGGTCATTGGTAGCGGCGTCGCGGGGCTTCGTTGCGCATTGGCCGCCTCGCGATTCGGCAAGGTTCTTCTTGCCTGCAAAGACTCGTTGAAAGACTCCAACACATGGTACGCACAGGGCGGCATTGCGATTCCAGGCTCGATCGCCGACGACGTCGCGAATCATGTCGAAGACACAATTCGCGTCGGATGCGGTCTCTGCGATCGCCATGTCGTTGAATTTGTCATTCAACGCGCGTCGAACACCTTGGACGAGCTCCTGTCCTGGGGCGTCGACTTCGATCGGGACCATAGAGCGCTGTCGCGTGGACGCGAGGGCGGTCACTCACAACGGAGGATTCTGCACGCCGGAGGCGATGCAACGGGAAAGGCCCTGAGCCAGGCCCTGACGCAACGTGTCATCGCAACAGATTCGATTGAAGTCTGCGAGCACGTTTTCGTTACGAATCTCCTGGTTCACGATGGTCGATGCATCGGCGCTATCGGCCAATCCGAATCGAATGAGCCGATTCAGCTGCGTGCCAGAAGAACCGTGATCGCAACCGGCGGCGCCGGTCGCCTGTTTGCGCATACGACGAATCCATCGGGTGCAACTGGCGATGGAATGGCGATTGCAATTCGCGCGGGTGCAATCCTGAAAGACATGGAGTTCTTCCAGTTTCATCCGACTGCGTTCAACAATCAGGCCGACCAGCTCCCACTCATTACGGAAGCCGTGCGCGGTGAGGGCGGACGACTCGTGGACGGACACGGGAGAGCCTTCATGGCCGAATACCACGCGATGGGCGATCTTGCACCGCGCGACATCGTCAGCCGGGCGATCGTTCACGAATTGAGTCGTTCAGGCGACACATCCGTCTATCTCGACATCCGTCACTTTCCAGACGGGCTGCTTGTCCGTCGGTTTCCAGGAATTCATAAGCTATGTCAAGATCTCAAAGTCCAGCCGGAACGCGAGTTGATCCCCGTCCGACCGGCAGCGCACTATGCGATTGGAGGAATCAAAGTAGCCCTGGACGGGCGATCCACGCTGGATGGACTCTACGCCTGCGGCGAATCTGCGTCGTCCGGCATGCATGGCGCCAATCGACTGGCAAGCAATTCGTTGCTTGAAGCGCTCGTGCTGTCGGAACTGGCGGGCGAGGTTGCCGGTCGCGAGGCCGTCGCCGGATCCGCGTCTCCCTTTCCGAAACGCATTCAGACTCCGGCTGCATTGCAAAGCGCAGGAGCGGTCGACATCGACTCGCTCTCGCTGCGCGTTCGACAGCTCATGTGGCAACATTGCGGTCTGATACGGGATTCCAGCGGACTCAATCATGCAGATCGCGAGGTGACCGCCATCTGCAACGGAATCGGCAACCGGCTCCCGCCTGATCGCCCCGGCACGGAACTGGCAAACATCCTGGTCGTCGCCCGGATGACGATCGCCGCCGCAATTCACCGACAAGAGTCTCGAGGCGTGCATTTCCGTCGTGACAATCCAAATACGGACGACGTCCATTGGCGCAGGCGAATCGAATTCGCCATGACCGCTGACGGCGTTCCGGAATGCGTTCGCCTGATTCAATCGGCGGACGGTGTCGAAACTCCGACAGCATGACTCGGTGATACGGGCGCCCCGACGCGCAACATATAATCGAGCGCCTTTCTCGCCTTCACGGCAACTTCCGACGGAACCTCTATCGCGTAAACATTGCGTTCGAGAGAAGCCAACGTGTCCTGCAACGTGATCGTCTGCATATGCGGGCATCGCACGCTGCAAAGCCGAAGCAATTCCTTGTCCGGATTTTCGGCACAAATGTTGTCGCCCATGCTGCACTCTGTCAGAAGCAGAAACCGATGAGAAGTCGATGCGCGAACATGGCGAATCATACTGGACGTGCTCCCCGAAAAATCGGATGCCTCGACGACGTCAGGAGAACATTCCGGATGGGCGATGACCGTCACATCCGGAAAATCCGCGCGAACGCGTCTGATGTCGTCGACAGTAAAACGCTCATGCACTTCACATCGCCCGCGCCAGCCGATGATGACCCGGTCAATGTCTGCGTCCGCCGCCCTCGAGTCGGCGGCCTCTCGTACGGGAAACACGATATGGCGGCCTGTCTCGCGTGCGACATTGCCCGCCAGAAATTCGTCGGGCAGAAAGATGATCGTCTGCGAATCGAACGACTCCACGACACGGGCTGCGTTGCTCGATGTGCAGCACGCGTCGCTTTCGGCTTTGACATCCGCGTAGGTGTTGACATAGCTGATAACCGGCACGCCTGGATACGCGCGTCGCAATTCACGGACATCGGCGGCCGATATGCTCGATGCGAGAGAACATCCTGCTTCCAGGGATGGAATGAGCACCGTCTTCCGGGGCGACAATATCTTGGCGGTTTCCGCCATGAATCGAACGCCGCAGAAAATGATCAGATCTGCTGAGGACGATGCGGCGATTCGACTGAGTTCGAGTGAATCGCCGACATGGTCCGCAACGCCATGATACAGCGCCGCCTCCATGTAATTGTGCCCGAGAATGACGGCATTTCGCCGCTTCTTGAGTTGGTTGATCTGATAGACCAATTCGGCCTTGCACAGGAGTTCGAAGTCCGGCACCAGATCGCCAAGCCTTTGCCTGAGCCCTTCGAACGTTGCACCCACCGTCGTCGCTTCGATCGTCATTGACTAATCCCGAAAAAGTCGCCCCGTTAGCCGCCCAACTGAATCATCTGCACAGGCTGGACCGAACCGTGCTTCTGCTTCGACCTGACTGCGCTGTCAATCCGTTCGGCGACTTCCACTGAGTCCAGACATCCACGTTGCCATGCGGGACGCATGTCGACGCTGAATGCGTCGAGCAGGCAAGGAAACAGGTGCCCATCTGCGGTCAGCCGGATGCGACGACACGACGAACAGAAGGGCTCGCTGACCGGCGCAATGGTTCCGATGATTCCGTCTAAAGCACCTGAGATCGCCCTGAATCGGGTCGCTGTCGCCCCCGGGGGTGTGGCAAGCGCCGACAATACGAACTCGGCGGCAAGGCGTCGGCGTAATTCTGCTGCGGCGACGAAATGCGCTTTGTTGAACTCAGCTGCCGCACCGATCGGCATCGCCTCAAGAAACCGGATTTCTGAACCGCGGGCAATGGCCCATTCCGCCATACGCGTCACTTCCGCGTCGTTGAGATCCCGGAGGACAACTGTGTTGATCTTCGGAGGCGGAAATCCGGCATCATCTGCGGCATCGAGTCCGGCGATGACCGTCTTGAGGCTTCCGCCGGTCATCCTTCGATAACAGTCTCCGTCCAGTGAATCCAACGAGACGTTGAGCCGATCGAGACCTGCACGCCGAAGGTCCCGCGCGAACCGAGAAAGGAGCCTGCCGTTTGTGGTCACTGCCAATGTCAGATCGGGACAGGCGCGCCTGATCTTCGCGATCAGTGTCGACAGCTGTGGATACAATAACGGTTCCCCACCCGTCAGGCGTACCTGCGAAAGGCCGTGGCGATCGTACAAGTATCGAATAAACTCGACGCGCTGTGTGTCCGAAAGATTGTCGCTGTTTTCCTCGTGACCGGCCTTGGCACTTGGGCGACAGTAGACGCATCTCAGATCGCATGCACTCGTCACTGATATTCGGATGTGATCAATCCTGCGACCGAAGGTATCTGTCAAAGACCCGCGTTCGCGCTCGTTGACTGGCAAGGACAATGTTGGATTCAAGCCATCTTCCTTTCGGATTATTCCTCTTCTTGCAGAGCGGGGCGAATGCGAGCTTCGTTCGCAGGCCATTGTTCGATCGGTATCATCGATTCCAGAAATGCTCGAAAGCGCTGCGTCTGCACGTCATCCGGTTGGATTGCAATCGCGCGGTCAATCTCCGTGGCAGCTTCTGACAACCGCCCCGCTGACGCGAGCGCGACAGCCAGGTTGTAGCGGGCGTCCCCGAATCCGGGCCGGAGTCGAACACACTCGCTGAGATGTTGAATCCCCTTCTCGATGGCCTGCGTTTCGACGAATATCGTTCCCAATTGATAATGGGCGTCGGCGTAGTCCTTCTTGCGTCGCAACGCCTCTTCGAGGTGTTCGACAGCATCTCGCAACTCGCCCCGCCGGTATTTCGCAACGCCCAATCCGTAATATGGCTCGGCAGAAGTCGGATCCGATCGAATCGCACTCAGGTACGCCGATTCTGCGTCTTTGTGTCGACCCTGGTGGCTGAGAATCAGGCCGAGTTTCGACAACAGGACCGCATCGTACGGAGCGCCATCGAGAGATCTTCGACGCGAATCCTCCGCTTCCGTCCAACGTTGGCGAGCCGTGAACAGATCGCCGAGCATTCGCTCGATGCGTTCTGATTCCAGCATGCCCCACGATTGGGCCCGAGACAGATGCGTGATCGCAGCGTCGGCCGTGTTCTCGTCGAGCGGCCCGCCGCCGAACGCGCTGTGATAGTGGCGCTCGCCGCAGAATGCCGAGTAGCGGATGATGGCGGAATGCGCCGTGAGGCCGGTCACAAGAGTCAGAATTGCCAGAAGTGCGGCCCCTCCACCAGTCAGCCGGCCCGATTTCCGCAGCGACCAACTGTGGAACCTGACATCCGGCCGCGTGAGAAGTCGGATTCCGACGATGGCAGCGTATGAGAGAATGGCGGCAATCGCGAGCGATAGTAAAAACGGCAGCAGGTCGTACAGTCCGCGATAGGTGACCAGAACGACGACAAAGACGCATACGGCAGCACATTCTTCGGGCCACGAGAAGTCGAATCGCTGCTGGACTTCCTTGATACCGACAATGCGTCGCAACAACGAAGGCCGGCCGAAACCAAATCGCAATGTGTCCTGCGGGCAAACACTCACACAATCGAGATCCTTCATACACGCGGGGTTCACAACCATTCCGTATCGAGCGACTTCTTCGTGCACGCGCACGTGCGATGTGCAGACCGCCGTACATTTCGCGCATTGCGTACAGTCGGGCCCCACGCGGATTCGCCCGGGTGCGAATCGATCTGCGAGACCAAAGACGGCTCCGTAGGGACAGCCGTATGAACAGAACGACCTTGTGCCGAGGACGTAAACAATCAGGAATCCGCAGATGAAGAATGTCGTCAATGCGATGCCGGGGCCGGGCAGGTTGCGCCAGAAGTTTTCTGTCACGAACGACGCCCAGCCATCGGCATCGGTCGCGACACGCATGGAGGCCCTTTCGGCGCCGATCGCGATTCGGCTCACTTGAGGCCAGAGGAACATGTATCCGGCAGCGATCATGGGCACCCACAGGAGCAATCGGCTGCGTATGGGACGCGGCCTGATGCGCAGCTTTCCAAGCAGCCACGCGCAAAGATCCTGCAGGGCAAGAATGTGGCATCCCCAGGAGCAGAAGAATCGGCCGAAGATGGCGGTCGCCAGGATCGCGGCGGCCATGAAGAGAAAACCGGCCGTGACGATGCCAAGTTCAAGGGCGTGCATGACCTCATTGAACTCGAGAGGCGCAAGGGTCCTTCCGGCGAGCTTCCAGTGCAGGATGTGAACAATCATCAGAAGATGAACGAGCGCGAGCGAGAAAACGCGCCATCGCGCATACTTGTTGCGTCGTCCACCACGTGCTCGCGACAATCGGCGCTTTCTCTGAAGTTGGCGTAATGGTATTCGGGGCAATTCGATTTCCAAAACCAGTCCGAGTCAATCGCCGCTGTGACTACGCGATGATTTTCGGATCACAGGCCATGCGTGAGTCTGCCGTACCTGAGAGCAGAGTCTCGGCACATTGCCGACACACGCCATCGTCCGGCGTCCAGGCGACGATCGACTCCCGAATTCTCTTGCCGAGTTGCTGGACCCGGGCATCGTTGATCTCAAACCAGTCAAACGTGGGAAATCCGCACATCGGGCAGGACGATCCGGGCGCGACGGTCTGTCGCACCGCATCGTCGGATTCGGATTCGCACGGCCCGTCAAGACGCCGCGTTGCTCGATGCAGAATCTCGGCGTGAGTGGCGAGGTCTGCCCTCCAAAGGCGATCAAAGCAATCGGGGGCAGGCGATATTCCGCCTGCCGTGAACGCCTTGAGAAATTTTGGGATCAGTTGTTCCTTGGCGCATCGCTCGATCAAACCCTTGCGAACAAGGATCGATTCGATGCGAATATCCCACAAGACGCAGTACCGATCCCGGGCGACCTGCTGTTGCGACGGTAGTCCGTCCATCGGATCGGGCTGATAGGCGAACGACGCATCGAGCATGTCCTCAACATGTTGCAATTCGCGGAGAAGCATATCTCGAATCGTGGACGGATCGATCAGCGACTCGGGACAGAGCTGGATGACGAGCGATCGTCGGGGTTGATCAGCTTCGCCTTTCACGAACAAATCAGCGCGTTGTGATTTGCTGCGGGATGCCGAACGAACGAAGCCCTCGTCAACGCATTCTACGACGTTTGGGAAATTGGAAAGCGTCTCATCGATGAAGCGATCCAACTTCAGCCGCATGAACCAATCGACATACGCCTTTCGAAACTGTCTTTCTCGTTCGGCAGTGTCCTGAAGTTCGTAAATCGGATCGATCACCTGATGCAGCGCGTTCTGCAGATTGTCATCATGACGAACCGCGATACTTACGGATCCTTCGATCAGCTGCGGATGATACTGTATTCTGATCATCGGTTGCTATTGTCCATCTTTGCGAATGGCCACGTTCAATTGAGTGAATTGCCCGCCTTGCGGCTGCCCGCATTCAGTCGGGACGCCGCAGGACTGTGTCGTTTCGGCGGTCGGGTCGGCCGGGCGTAGCTCGAGATAAGGCGAACCCAACGCTACGTCGAAGCGCTCGCACTCCTTCTGAATGAATGCGACGGAAAGATCAGCCAGACGCGCGTAGAATCCGTTAGGTTGCGCGTCTTGCACGCGCCGCAAGAATGCGGGCGTCCACTGCCCAAGATGCGCATCCAGAAACTCGCGTTGCGCACTGCGGACCGCTTCGCACAATTCTGAATCACTGCTTTCAACGCCAAATGCCTCTTTGGTACAGAGTACCGACATGAATTCCGCTTCGACACTGACATGGTCCGGTCGTTCATTGACGGCGCCGCCGAGTTCCATCCCGAATGCGGAATAGAATCCACTGACATCCGCCAGATCGGATGCTCTCTGGACTATCTCTCCGAGTCCGTATTCAAGTTCGTAAGGAGGGCAGGCACCGCGAACGGAATGCCCGAATGAAGACGAGAAGCTCGACTGAAGCTGCGCCGCCGCGGATTCGGCATTCCATTCGGCGATCAGCAGACGGATAGCGATCAATGCCCGGTGCACGCCATCATCGATCTCCTTGAACGACTCAGGCCAGTCCCGCCAGCGCGATGCATCCGAAAGTGCGCAAAACCAGGCAACATCGGGATAGCGAAACCCGTGTGCGATCAGTCCGTAGGCGGCACTTCGGGCGATCGCGTTTTCTCGATCTTCGATCGTCGTGTTTTGCATGACCATGGGCCTTGTCCCTTCTCGTCAGATTGTGTTCGCATGGGCCGACGGGCGAATATGTACGGGTTCTTCGACTTGTGTCCGAAAGATCTCCTTGCCCTTCTTGCTGAACGCGATCACGGTGTCGTTGTACATCTCGAACTTCCGGCCGTTCCGCGTGGATTCATACACCTTCGGACCTTCCTCGAGTTCGTAACGGGCAATGATCTGATTTGATCGCCGAAACAGCTGCAAGACAGCAAGTAATTCGCGATCGGGAAAGCGGTAGCGTTCAACAGCCTGTTCGACGCCGGGACCGAACATCTGCTTCAAGTACGGCGTTGGCACCCATCGCGGCGGGATATAGAAACCGTTGGGCTCGGTCCCGAACTGGGGATACAGTGGCAGCGCAACTTTGGCGACATGGACAAGGTAGTAGAGCGGATTCTGTCGATCTTCGACCCATGTATTCTTCTTGTCGACTTTCACGAGGCCCTGCATGCGAACCTGGCCGATGCAAGCGGCCATGCAACGCGTCTCCATCGGCGCGCCGTCGGATTCGGGGTCCTTTCCTTCGACGCGCGGGTAGCAACCGATGCACTTCTCACTCGTTCGCGTTGTCCCGCGATACAAAGACTTCTTATAGGGGCACGCCTCGACACATTTGCGATAACCACGACATTCCTGCTGATCGATAAGAACGATGCCGTCTTCGGGCCGTTTGTAGATGGCGTTGCGCGGACACGCGGCCAGGCACGCGGGATAGGAACAGTGATTGCAGAGGCGAGCGAGATAGAAGAACCAGGCCTTGTGTTTCGTATCCCCCTCAATCTCCTCGCCCTTCCCGAAATCCATCGGTTTGGACTGACCATGCTGGGGCGTGTCCTCGTACATGTTGGGAAAGCGCCATTCCTCGTCGGTCGGCAGATAGCCCAACACCTGGTTCGGCTGGCTTCCGCGAGCCACGGCCTGCGGCGATTCAAAAACCGTCTTGCCGTCGAACTTTCCGTATGGACCTTTGCGGTCGTCGTTGGGCGCACCAGTCCATCGCTGCCCGTCCGGGTTTCCCTGCTCCAGCTTGTCGAGAATCTTGACGTCCCAATGCTGGGGATAACCGCCGTAGGGCTTGGTCTCGACATTGGTCCACCACATGTGCTCCTGACCTTTGGCAAACGTCCATGTACTCTTGCAGGCCATGGTGCACGTCTGGCAGCCGATGCAGCGGTTGATGTTGATGACGAAGGCGAACTGCTCCTTGGGCGCGGCTTCTTCGTAGGGGTAGTTCATCTGACGGCCCAATTGCCAATTGTGTACCGAAGGCATGATGATTCTCCTGGAAAGCGGCGTTCAACGACCCGCATCCAAAACGGGCAACGCAATGCCCGTTGATGTTCTGGTAAGACAATCTTTCGCCGTGTTTCGATGGCCGCGAATCGCCATCTCGTCGTTGATCAACCCGCGGATACGCTCCTCACTCAGCGTTTGCAGGGCCAGCCTTGGCCCGGCGTACGCCTCCGTGTGGAACATTCGCAGGATCCTGTCCGGAT
>JAJDEC010000090.1 GCA_029259995.1 Phycisphaerae bacterium | reverse complement strand
GTTTCCCCGGCCCGGGGCGCCGCTGGACCGAACTCCCAGACGGTCGCGGCTCGGAACGGATTCGTCCTCATCTCGACTTTGATCGTGGGCGCTTCGCAGCTTTCTTCTTCGACGTGGGCTTCTTTTTCGTCGTCGCGGCCTTCTTCTTCGAAGCAGTTTTCGTTCGCGAGACCGTCTTCTTCGCTCCGCTCGCCCTCGAAACTGCCTTCGCCCCGCGCTTGCTCTCCAGCGCATGCTCCAGCACCTGCTCCACGCGCTCGACCGGAATAAACTCAATCTCCTTGCGGATCTCCTCCGGTATCTCCACGAGGTCCTTCTCATTCCGCGCCGGGATGATGATCGTCTTGATCCCCGCGCGATGCGCTGCCAGGGCCTTCTCTTTCAGGCCGCCGATCGGCAACACGAGACCCCGCAGCGTGATTTCGCCGGTCATTGCGACTTTCGCCTTGCACGGTCGATCCGTCAGCAGCGAAACGAGCGCCGTGATCATGGAGACGCCGGCGGACGGGCCGTCCTTCGGCACTGCCCCGGCCGGTACGTGGATGTGGATGTCGCGATCCATGAATCGCTTGGGCTCAATGCCGAAGTCCTTGCTCTTGGATTTCAGCACGCTCAACGCCGCCTGCGCGCTCTCACGCATCACATCGCCGAGTTGCCCCGTCATCTGCAGATTGCCGCGTCCCGGCATCGCCGTCGCCTCTACGAACAGGATTTCGCCGCCGTGGGGCGTCCATGCGAGCCCCGTCACGACGCCCGGCAGGCTCGTGCGCAATGCCAGTTCAGCCTCGTATTGAATGGGACCAAGATATTCGCGCACGTGATCGGGTGTGATCTTTTTCGGGAATTTCTTCTTCTCGGCGATCAGCGCCGCCACGGCGCGGCAGACGCTGCCGATCTCCCGTTCGAGATTGCGAACGCCCGCCTCGGACGTGTACGACTCGATGATCAGATTCAGCGCATCATCGCCGAATGTGACTTTGTATTTCTTCAGGCCGGCGCTTTCGATTCGACGCGGAACGAGATATTTCTTCGCGATCCACAGCTTGTCGAGCCGCGTGTAGCCTGCGATGTCGATGACTTCCATGCGATCCTGAAGCGCGTGGGGGACGCGCTCCATGTAGTTCGCCGTGGCGATGAACATCACGTCGGAAAGATCGAACGGTACGCCCAGATAGTGATCCTGGAACGAATCGTTCTGGGCCGGATCGAGCACTTCGAGCAATGCCGACGCCGGATCGCCGCGGAAGTCGTTACCGATCTTGTCAACCTCGTCGATCATGAAAACGGGATTCTTGCTGTCCGCCTTGCGGATCTCCTGAATCACGCGGCCGGGGATCGAACCGATATACGTGCGTCGATGACCGCGAATGTCCGCCTCGTCGCGCACGCCGCCGACGCTCATGCGGATGAATTTGCGACCCAGGGCCCGGGCGATGCTGCGACCGAGGGACGTCTTGCCGACGCCGGGCGGGCCCGCAAGGCAGAGTATCGGTCCCTTGCCCTTGGGATTGAGCTTTCGCACGGCGAGGAACTCGAGGATTCGTCGTTTGACTTTGTCGAGATCGAAATGGTCCTCATCGAGGATCTTGCGGGCGCTGGCGATGTCCAGTTTGTCCTTCGTTGATTTGGACCAGGGCAGTTCGATCAGCCATTCGAGATAGTCGATGGCGCCGCTGTATTCGGGCGACGCCTGATGCGTGCGTTCAAGACGCTCCAGCTCGCGCAGCGCTTCCTTCTCGACCGGCTCCGGCATCTTCGCCTCAGTGATTGCCTCGCGCAGCCGCAACATTTCGGCTTCGCGACCGTCGGAGACGCCGAGTTCCTTCTGAATGGCCTGCAATTGTTCCTGCAGGTAATACTCCCGTTGCGTCTTGTCGATCTGGCTTTTGACCTGGCTGTGGATCTTGTTCGACAGTTCCAGAATTTCGAGTTGCGTCGCGAGTGCCTTGTTGATCTTGCGAAATCGCGTGGGGACGTCGAACGTCTCGAGGAGTTCCTGCTTGCGGACGATCTCCATCGAAAGATTCGCCGCCAGGAAGTCCGCGAGCGATCCGGGCTTCGCAATGTTGTCCATGATCGTCAGCGCTTCTTCCGGCACGCCGGGCGTCAACTCGATCACGCGCCGCGCCAACCGCTTCGCCGTTTCGATCAGGGCTTCGAGCTCCGTCGACTCGATGAACGTATCTTCCCGCGGATGAGCGCGGGCGATCAGATACGGATCGGTCTGCGTCAGTTCCTCGATGCCGAATCGCGTCAGACCGTGGACGATGATCGATTGGCTGCCGTCGCCGAGTTCGAGCTTTTTCAGAACCGTGACGACCGTGCCGACGCGATAGAGATCCTCCAGCGTCGGATCCTCGACTTCGCCGTGCAGTTGGGCAACGACGCCGATGACCTTCGAACCCTTGACGATATCCGCGACGAGCAGTTTCGATTTGTCGCGACCGACGGTCAGCGGGACGATCGTGCCGGGAAACACGACGGTATCCCGGATGGCGAGAATCGGCAGCAGATCGGGAATTCGCGGGCGGCGCTTGGGATCGGGCTCATCCAGCGGCGCCATGGTTCGCCCATGTGGGAGCCCGTCGGGTTCGACGTCGCTCAAGTCAATTTCAAAGTTGTCGATCTCGTTGGATTCATCGACAACATCGTCTGTCGATATCGACAGCGACGGAACATCTGTTGGGTCTTGATCGCTCATAGATTAACCGTGTTGTGATTCGTTGATGGCGCCATCCGGCCTCAAGGAGTCACCAAATACTCGAACGAGAGTCAATGATTCAAAAGTCTATTTGTCCAACATGCTCGGGTCAAACCGGAAGGCGCCAGGCGAGACCAGATCGGCGGATCACGACGATGCGCGTTGCAATTCATCCTGCATGAGCGCGGCGGCTGCGTCCAGATCATCGATCGACGACGAAACGGATGCCTGACAGGCGTTGTTGTTACTGCGGCACGCCCGCATCAGACTCGGCCAATCGACGGAAGTCGATCGCGCGGATTCGCCGTCGTTCGCCATATCGGCGTAGTCGATCATAACGATTCGATGGCCGAGCGATTGCAGCCAATCGACAGGACGCCCCGTGGATGCAATCGCCACGGGGTCGATTCGACCGCCAACCCATGGCGAATTCACGGTGTCCAGCCACAATCGCGTGTCGATCGGTGACAGCAGAAAGCCGGCGGCGCCGATGCGACAGGCGATGCGGACACAGCGCATGGCCGCTTCGAATCGCAGGGTCGACAACGACTTGGTCGAATGCCCGAACGCATCCTCATATCGATTCACGCTTGAACCATCGCTGGCGATGACGGCAGCGGGCGTGATTGAAATCGTGTTCGCGCCGATGCTCGCGGCGAGATCCATGACCTGGATGATCCTCTCGATCGCCGCATCGTGCGACTTCCCGGCGGCGCGGCCGAGATCGATTGCGTCGTCATAGGGCAGACTCAGGACGGAAGGGAATAGCCCGGCGTTGCGTATCTGAATCGAGAGCTCAGCAATTCGAGCCGATGTGATGTCGAATGTCGAATGGAGATTCGATGGGAGTATCAACTCGACGTTGGTGATCCCGGCGCGCGAGATGGCTGCAAAAGGGGGGGCATCCACGTTCGTTGCAATTCGGGCGACCCATGTCATTTGGTTCGAGGCGATCGGCATCGATCGTGGAAAGTAGCTGATGGAATGGGGCTGTCAACTCGTCGCGATTGGCGAACCCTCAATCAATTCGCGGGATAGCCCTTCGATGTTTCAACACGCACGACGTTTGATGTTGGGTTTGCGGTTATCGGCTGGAACCGGGATCTGCGTTCTGAACCTTCCGCTCGTGATGGGGTTGCGATGCGCTTGTGTGGCGAATCATGTAGTATCCGTTGCACTGCCTGCAACAATACCGACGTCCTTCATTTGTGACGACAATGACTGCCGGATGTTCGCAATGTGGGCAGACAATGTAGGCGGGCATAGCAGTCTCCAATGACGTGACGGAGATTCGCCGTGACAGGGTAGTGCGGCGGGCCATGCGATTGGCCGCACGCAGTGCGAATCCGTGCGCTCGAATCGTCGAGTGCACCAAGTAGCCAAACGACGCCGCACAATTCGTATTTCGCATTCCGCAGGCAATTATTTTCGTTTTCCGTTCCACAAGCCGAAAAACGACCAAGAAAAAGGTTCTTCACCGATTTGCGGGACGACGGCGAATCACGCTCTGGAAGTTGAATTGTGCGCCGCGAAGGATCCCGGAACGATCCCTTGAGAATAACCCAGCGATTTAGAAGAATGCGCACGAAGCATCAGGCCGCGTCCTCTCTGACGAGCAATCGTGCGTGATAAATGGTGACTTTTGCAATGACCCAGCGCTCGACGCGTTCAAGTCGGCGGACCCATGGCGGCAATGGCGCGA
>JAJDEC010000089.1 GCA_029259995.1 Phycisphaerae bacterium | reverse complement strand
GTGACCCAATCCCGGTGATCCGAGTGACAATTGGTTATTGTCGAGTCCGCGCCGAATATTTGAAACCCCGGGAACACCATTCTTGCGGTGCAGGCCGCGTGACGCCAGTTTGTAGTTCGGTGCATCGCCAGGGATTCCGGCCTAGTTGCCATGGGCCGGACGACTTGGCGCGGCGATTCGTTGAGCCGCGACAGGATCCGCCAAAATGTAACGCCCCGGCCGAGATTGACTCGACCGGGGCGTTTTTCCCCTCCAAAGTCGGATTCCGCGGCGACTAGTCGTCGCGCGTGTAGACGATTTCCATGTGCTTGAACCACTGGCCCGGCGCCACTTCCATCTGCATTTCCATCGTGTACTTGTCCTTGCCGCTGAACGTGAAGACGGACTTGTTATTCATCGTTTTTCCGTCGGGCGTCATCATGTCGCCGTGCATGACGAGCTGCTTCGTTTTCTCGTCGTAGTCACCAGTCTCCATGTAGATGCCGGTACTCATGTTGTCGATCCAGATCGAGACATACTTCTTCTTCATCGTGTCGTAGCCGACGACGCCGTATCCTTCGAACTCCTTGGTGATCATCTTGCCGTCAGGGCCGGGCATCGAGAAACTGCCTTCGTAGGCATGACGTGCATAGCGCCCGCCGTAGACGAGCGAGCACTTGGACTCGGCCTTGGACGTCTGACCCGGGGCGCCGGGTTGCATGTACATCGTGTTTGCACATTCCCATTCACCGACATACATCTTGAGCATGTCATGCTGCGGTGCGAGCTTGTTTGCGTTTTCCCAGGCGGCCATCTCCGCCATCGGGTCCTTCTTGTCGTGATCATGCTTGTGACCGTGATCGTGGTCGTGCTTGGGCTCGTCGCCCGCGCGTGTGACGACAGCGTTGGTGACGAGCGCCGTGATCGCGACGAGGCCAATCAGGACGAGGAGTCGGCTCGACATGGCCGCCAGTTTCTTCTGAGTTTGCTTGGACATAAGTGGTTTGCTCCTTTTTCGCAAAAAAACGTGATCCGAAAAACCAATCCCGCGCAGATGACAAGGGCGGCGTCGTGCAGAATCCGCGCGTCACTGAGTTGGGCGTTGGTTTCCGTTGAACAAGTCCGAACATTAACCGAACAAAAAACGGCTGTCAACCGGACAAGCGTGCCATTGAATCCGGCCGCGATTGCGGATGCAACGAGAATCCGAATGTCGTATTTCCCCGGAATGCATAACGTCGTTTCCGATAAGCAATTAGACGCGCGGCCCCGCATTCGTCGCAAGGCCGCATTTTGTCGGACTCTTGTCCGCGAGACGCAATATCAGGCGTTCAGCGATTCTGCCGATGAACTTTGAGAGTTCCACCGGCCGGCTTCGCCGCCGTCATCGTTAAAGGACGTTCCTATGTTTCTAGCTGAAGCCGCCGCCGGCGGAACCGAACATTCGATTCCAAGTCTGCTTTGGGTCACGCCGTTCGCGGTGCTCCTGCTGTGCATCGCGGTCCTGCCGTTGGTTCACAAGACTGAACACTGGTGGCACCAGAACAAGAACAAGCTGATCGTGGCCCTCGTGCTCGGATTTGTCACGCTGGGTTACTACTTCATGCGCGACAACGGCACGCATGTTCACGATCACTGGCTCGGCCACACGCTCGCGAGTACGGGGCTCGACGTCCACGAACATGACGGTCACTACACAACGGGCCAAGGAATCGCGACGGCCGCCGGCGTTCTCGGCAACGCGCTGATGGAGTACATCCCGTTCATCTCTCTCCTTTTCAGCCTCTATGTGATTTCAGGCGGAATCAGCGTCCGCGGCGATATTCCCGCGCATCCGCGGACGAACGTCATCTTCCTGGCGATCGGCGGCCTCCTCGCCAGCCTGATTGGTACAACGGGCGCCTCCATGCTGCTGATTCGGCCGCTGCTGAAGACGAACTCCGAGCGCAAACACGTTGTGCATACCGTGATCTTCTTCATCTTTATTGTCAGCAATATCGGCGGCACATTGCTGCCGATCGGCGATCCGCCCTTGTTCCTGGGATATCTGAAGGGCGTTCCTTTCCTTTGGACGCTCCATCTCTGGAAGGAGTGGGCCTTTGTCATCGTCGTCCTGCTCGTGATTTACTACATCTGGGACAGCGTCGCTTACAAGAAGGAAACGCTGAGAGACATCAGGCTCGACGAAACTCAGGTCCGCAAGATCTCGATCAGCGGGAAGATCAACTTCCTTTTCCTGGCCGGCGTTGTTTTTGCGACGGGCACGCTTGCCCCCGGCAAGCCATTCCTCGACATCGAGAACGGCTGGGAGCCGTTCACCTTCTGCCGGGAACTCGTGCAGACGTCGTTCGTCCTGCTGTCGCTCTACTTCACGCCCGGTACGCTGCGCAAAGAGAACAACTTCAACTACGTCGCGATTCTTGAAGTCGCCTGCCTGTTCATCGGAATCTTTGTCTGCATGCAGGTCCCCATCGAGATCCTGAACGCCAGGGGATCCGAACTGGGCATCGACACGGGTTGGGAGTTCTTCTGGGCGACCGGCATCCTGAGCAGCTGCCTTGATAACGCGCCGACGTATGTCGTGTTCTTCGAGACCGCCAAGACGCTGCCGCTCGCGCAGGGCATTTCCGCCGTGGCAGAAACCCACGTTGCCGAACCGTATCTCATCGCGATCAGCCTGGGCGCCGTCTTTATGGGGGCGAACACCTACATCGGCAACGGTCCCAACTTCATGGTCAAGAGCATCGCCGAACACGAAGGCGTCAAAATGCCCAGCTTCTTCGGCTATATGCTGTTCAGCGGACTGGTCTTGATTCCCGTGTTCATCGTTGTGACGTTCTTGTTCATCGTGTAGGACGCTGAGGCGTTTCATCCGGGAACTGAATCCGCGAGGCATCTCCTGGAACCCCATTCTTATTGGCCGTTGGATTGACGGCGTCGACTTTCATAGAATGAGAGCAGACATTCCGCGCGAGTTGGTCGCCAGGAGGTGATCGCCGCACGCGGAACAACAGGTGGGGTTCATGGATTACGTCCGTACATTCGCGATTGCCGCGATGGCATTCGTTGTGGGATTCGCCGGCACGCTGCGCGCCGACACGCCTCGAAATCTCGAACTTCAGCTGCCGGCAGCGCAGGTCGCGGCGAATGATGAAGCCGACATGCGCGCCGCGATTGCGTGGCTCGCCCAACACGGCGCCATCGTGGATCGCTGCGGCATTCACGTGTCCGAGCGTCGCCTGATTGTTGACGTAAGCGACAACGAAATGCTGGATTCGGTACAGAATCAGGGCTTTCTCGTTGTGCGGGACCTGTCAACGCCGCCGGCCGGCCCACGCGGCGGTCTCGATCCGCAGTACCTCGATCCGACGGAAGTCGAGGCGTTTCTCAACCAGGTCAACGCCGATCATCCGTCGATCACGCGCGTCTTCTCCGTGGGGACGACGACAGACGGTCGCGACATCTGGGCGATCGAAATCTCCGATCAGCCCGGCATCGACGAAGACGAACCCGCCGTGCTTCTGAACGGCCTGCATCACTCGCGGGAAGTCGTCACGCCGCACATCGTCACAGATGCCATCGACACGTTGACGGACGGCTACGCGGCGAACGATGCCCAGATCGTCTCGTGGGTGGAGAATTACAAGTCGATCCTCGTGCCGATGGTGAATCCGGACGGCAGCGACCGCGTACACAACGGGGATACGTTCCATCGCAAGAACACGCGGCAAGTCTGCACTGGCGCGGATCCGGGCGTCGATCTGAATCGCAACTATCCATACAAGTGGGGTGCTGGGAACGTGTGTGAACGCGGTCCCGGAAGCAGCGGCAACCAATGCTCCGACGCCTATCGCGGTTCATCCGCCGCGTCGGAGCCGGAAACCCAGGCCATGATGGCGCTGGCGCAGCTCATGCACTTCACGATGGTCGTTTCTTACCATTCGTTTGGCCGATTCATCGACTATCCTTACGCCTGCAATCCCGGTTTTCCCGACATGCGGATGCCGGAGCACGACGCCGTGAACACGATGATGCACGGCATGGCGAATGCGATTGGAGGCGTCGACGGCGTCAGCTACAGCGTGTTTTCGCCCGAGGCCATCGGCCCCGTGAACGGCGACGACACCAGTTGGTACTACGCTCACGAAGGCGCGTATCCGTTCATCGTGGAGACGGCGACGACATTTCAGCCCGCTTTTTCCTCCGTGGCCGGCATCGTTGCGCGAAATCGCGCCGGCTGGCAGTACTTATTTACGCGCCTGGGCGAAGCGCGCATAGACGCACATGTCGTATCCCAATGCGTCCCCATCGACGCAGAATTGACGTTGCTCGACTACACGTATGACACGGGAGAACTGCCGCGTGTTGCGACGCTTCCGTTTGGCAGATGGACTTATGTTGTACCGCCCAACAACTCCTACACGATTCGCGTGACAAAGGATGGCTATCTGTCGCAGGACGTCGTCGTGGTCGTTGGCAATGCGCCTGTGGATGTTGAGATCGAACTCGTGCCGTCTTCGGGCGGCGCCATCCTGACAGGCGATATGAACGATGATTGCACTGTGAACGGGCTCGATATCGGTATGTTCGCAAGTGCGATTGATGCGGGTGTCAATGCATCTGCCGACCAGCGTCGGCGCGGGGACTTCGACGACGATTGTCTTGTTTCCATAGCGGACGTATCTCTCTTTGCGGCCGAGTTGCTTTCGTCTTCGAACTGCCCATAGCCGGGCATCGACGGCGAATCTTTCGCCGAAACTCACTTATGATCTTCGGATTTCTCTCCATCCCGGAAGTTGGGTGATAAAAGATACATTCTGGTCTTCATTCACACGCCCCGGCGTGGCAGTGACCGCGTGTTGGCCCCGAATTCCCGATTAGCCTATTGATGGTTTTGCGAGGTCGCCTTAGTGTTTCGCCACGGTCCAGGTGACAGTCATCGCTCTTGGGGAAGGGGACGAATGCGCATTTCGATCATCTATCGGCGCGTGCCGGATTTCGAGCAACACGCCGATCGCTTGGCGGCTGAGATCCGGGAAGCCCGTGGTATCGAGCCCGAAATGATCCACGGATCAGGGAATGTATTCGACGTTCGATTGAACGGCGATCTGATCTACTCCATGGAACATACCGGCAAACTTCCGGAGGTTGACGATATTCTGGGCTATATGAGCAGTTGTTGATTTGCCCGATCGTCGCATAAATGTCGAGCGACTGGCAGATTGCGAATTGTCACGAAGTAGTCTTGCGCCAACCGGCGGGGATGTACGCCCTCGATGGGCAGGCCGCTGATACGGCGGCATAGCCGGGCGTATCGGCGCATCCATTCATTCGGCACGATCCAGCGATCGCACACACGGAACACGATCGGCATTACGAGATTGCACGAGTAGAATCGGGCGTCGCCAAATCCGCATGCGCTCGCCAGACGAACCCACGCCTTCGGTCCCAGTCGATTTCCGAAATCCCAATTGCGCCGGCCGAACAGGCGTACGGCGGCGGACTGCGCCAACCCATAAGGGGATTGCGTCGCCGAGGTGCTGAAGACCAGACGGCCATTCGGGCGCAGCACGCGCGCGAATTCCCTCAGCGCTTTCTCGGGTGTCGAAAACAAGTACATCGTCTTGTGGCAGAGAATCGTGTCGAATGAATCGTCACGCATTGGCAGTTGATCGCCCGATGCGGCGACGAGCGGTCGACCGACTGACTTCGCTTTGTTGAGCGATTCGAGGGAAATGTCGAGTCCATGAACATCGACGTTTCGATCGGCGAGTTGCCTGAGGTAGCCGCCGTGTGCACAACCGACGTCGAGCACGCGTTCGCCTTCGCGCCACGGAATAAGATCGAGCAACGCGTGATCGAGTTCCTCGTGCTGAAAAGACGGAAGGGACGGCGCGTGCCATTCGCGCCATTCCCAACGCAGCCGATCGATGAATCGGGCGGGAAGGCCTGCGAACCAAATAGGACTCGAAAGTGCCATTACTTCTGAGTATCGGCGCAATGCCCGCCCGGACGCCATATCCCGGGATAGGGCGTCGGGTTTGTTTACAGCGGATCGCCCTCGTACAATCGACGTCATTGAGGTTTCCGCACTTGGAAAATCGTCCCCGGTTCGTCGGCAGGTAGATTCAGACCGTTGTTACCCGAGAAACAGAAAGAAAGCGTCGCAGCCGAACGAGCCGTGCTCGTCGGCCTGCTCCTGCCCAATCAGGAGATGTCGGGCACGCGATACGATCCGCTTGCGGAACTGGCGGGCCTTGCTTCGGCCGCCGGCGCGGACGTCGTCGGCCGGATGATTCAGAAACGGCAGAAAATCTGCGCGGCGACTTACATTGGCACCGGAAAGGCCAGGGCCCTCGCGGATTACGTCGAAGAAAAAGAAGGCGATCTGATTATCTTCGACAACGAACTCGCCCCATCCCAGATTCGCGAAATCGAGAAACTCACGAAACGCCGCGTCATCGATCGGACCGAACTGATCCTCGACATTTTCGCGACGCGGGCGCGCACGCATTCCGCCCGGCTCCAGGTCGAACTTGCCCAACTCGAATACACAGCCCCGCGCCTTCGCGGTATGTGGACACACCTGGAGCGCATTGCCGGCGCTGGTGGTGGGACGACCGCCGGCGCCGTCGGTGCAATCGGAACGCGCGGTCCGGGTGAGCGCCAGATAGAAATCGATCGGCGCATCGTTCAAAAGCGCGTCACATTGCTCAAAGAGCAGATCACGAAGATCGACAAGCGCAAGTTACGCGAAGTCGAATCCCGCAGCGATCATTTCACGATCAGCCTCGTCGGTTACACGAATGCCGGCAAGAGCACACTGATGAATGCGTTGACGGCCGCCGACACACTTGTCGAAGACAAGTTGTTTGCGACGCTCGATACGAAGACGCGGCGCTGGAATCTCGGCGGGGGGCAATCGGCCCTGCTGTCGGATACCGTCGGCTTTGTTCGCAATCTGCCGCACAAGCTCGTGGCGTCGTTTCGAGCGACGCTGGAGGAAACGATCAATTCGGATTTGCTTCTGCATGTCGTCGATGCGAGCAGTCATGATGCGGTCGGTCAGGCACGCGCCGTCGAACGCGTGCTGGACGAGTTGGGTTGCCATGAAACGGCACGAATCAACGTCCTGAACAAAGTCGATGTTCTCGGTGATGACTCGGAGATCCAACTCCTGCGGGCCGCCATGCCCGAGGCTGTCGAGATTTCGGCCATCACGGGCGCCGGCGTGCTCGATCTTCGCGAGCGCGTGATCGATCGCGTTCGCGGACGCTACGCACGTGTGATGCTGGAAGCGTCGTCATCCAACGGGAAACTGCTCGCCTATCTCAGCCGACATGGACACATTCTGGACCGCCAATATGAGGACGGCCTGGTCCGGCTGGATGTGCGCGTTCCCACGCAGGAACTGCCGCGCGTTCTGCAAATGGGCGCTCGCGAAATTCCCTCCGCCTGATCGCCGTCGTCACGGCGTCGTTTATCGGCCTCAGAATCACGTCCTATTCATCGCTTAAGCGCTGGTTCCCATGGAACGAAAATAGGAATAGCGGAGCATTCGATGTGCTTTGCGGCTGGCGACTGCCGCCTGCGCGGAATCTCGCAAAACGGACGGACGGCATCATGGATACCAAAGTCAAACTCGAATCCAACGAAGCAACCCGCGTCATGGATGATGCAGTCTCGGCGCGCTGCCAGATCGTCATCGAATTCGAATCGGCGCCGGGACGAACCGTCAATGGAACCCTGTTGTCCGGCGACAGCCAATCGCTGCTCGTTGAAGTGACAGGCCGTCCGGCGTTCGACTGGCCGAAGCTGCTCGGCACGTCGTGCGATGTTCGGATCTATCACGATCGTCGCTACACGGCGTCCGTGCGGGTTCTGGACCTTCCCAAGTGGGGCGAGACGCAGGGCGTGACGCTGTCCCGGCCCGCGTCGATCAAGATTCTCGATCGACGTCGATTTCTGCGTGCCAAACTCGCGCCCTCCTCAAAAGTCGAGCTCGAGTGGAAAACAGACGGCAGAGAACGAATCCAGGCCGTCAGTCTTCTGAACGTCAGCTCCGACGGGATGGCCTGCCGTGTCGAGGACTCGCTTGTGGCGGGCTTACAGAAGCGGGATCGCCTGCGTGCAAGATTCGCATTGCCGGGAACCGATCGCCGGATCGAATTGAATGCACGCGTCACGAATTTTACGCCTGCCAGCGTCGGAACATCCATCATGGGATTGCAGTTCCTGACGTCGGAAGAAGATGCAGATGCCATTCGCGCACTACGCCTCGCGATTGAATGCGAGGAATCACGCGCTGTCGATGATGAAGAGGTGTGCGCATGACTGCCGGTACGAATGTAGAAGCGTCTCCGAATGCCGCATTGTTCACGTGGGCGGCCGAAAAAGTCGTCGATCTTGTCATCACGCAGACGATGGACGGTGATTGGGCGTCGTATCGTTCCAAGCTGCTGGGTTACGAGCCAACGTTGGGGGCCATTCTGATCGCCCGCCCCGAGCCCGTGAATGAAGGGCAGCCCGTGGCCCCGTCACCCGACATCGAAGTCGGCGTTGCCTTTCGGCGCGGACACAAGAAGTGCCTCTTCGTTTCAAAGATCTCGACTGACACGGCCGCCATCGCGAATGCAGCGCCCGGCACGATCGTGCTCAGAGAACCCGGCGAAATTCGCGCCGTCCAGCGTCGTGCCTATCAGCGCGTCGTGATTCCGTCGCACAGGTTTATTGCGGCAAAAGTCTGGGAGGGCGGTATTCCCAGCGGCGGGGGCGTCTGCTTTCCCATCAGTTCGGGACGCGTGTCGAACGTCTCCGTTGGCGGCATCATGATCGATGTTCGTTCCGAACAGAATCCACGCCTGCAGGTCGGCGATCTGGTCGGCATCGAAGTCACGCAGCGCCCCGGCATCAAGCCGATGCTCGTCGAAGCCCAGTATCGCCATTGCGTGATACACGGCGACGATCGCCTTGGCCTGGGCTTCCAGTATGTCGGCCTCGAACACGACTTGCCCGGCCGCTCGACGCTGGAAGAAGTCAAACAGTTCGCCAGCGCCGTTCGACGGGGCGTCTGAACCTCTTACGATCACGAGTGTATGTAACTGCGATGCACGCGCGCAGCCGAAACTGCGCGAACCGCGCAATGCGTGCGCGATGACTGCAAATCCTGATTCCTATAAATAGACAATCAGCGAAATCTGCTTCGGAGTGCGCATAAAAAAAGAGGATCCGAGCTCGCCGTTACTCGGACCCTCCAAGCCAGGCTGTCCCGCCCAATGGCGGAAGACCCACAGCCTCGAGAGTTTGTATCGGAACCAAATGGGGGCGTACTTGAACTTGCACTGGCATCAAAAGAAGTATTGTTGACGGCACACGCGACTTATCGGTCGTCGGCAATCGCAACAGTCGTTCAATCGTTGAGGCGTGATTCGAAATGGGGACGCAGTGCGCCCGTCAGTGATTCGGGAGCGACGCCCGTTCGCGACTGAATCCATGCATACACGTCACGCTGACTGCGTGCGTCGCGGATATGCGGCGTGAACGCATCGTTGTCCAGTTGCGACAACAAGTCCGCGTCGAAGCCCTCGGCGACCGTGCAGCGAACGTCTGACCAATGAATCGTGTCGGAGCCGAACGGACCGAGCGATGCACGAATGGCCGTTTCGTCAATGTCCACGTGCACGGGGCGCATCCAGCCGGCGAGCAGCAACCATCGAATCCCGCTCACAACAAACGACAGGCCGCTCATCGCGAGAATCAGGATGAAGGTGCCAATCGCGACAAACGTGATGGACTGTCTCTCCCAGAAGAGCGACCAGCTTCCGATCTGAAAGCCGATCAGGTAACCCAAACCAAGAAGTACGCCGCCCGGCAAGAGCCGCCAGATGGACCTGACAACGGCGTGAATCCGATCGACGCGGAGTCGAATCGATGGAAGTGCGTTGACATTCTTTGGCGGGGTTGAATCAGTCATCGAACCGGATCATATCGGACAAGTCATTCGAATGCCGCAACGTCGTGATGTCGCCGCCGTCTCAAACCCCGCCTCCGATAAGGTCCTGCACATCAACCCTGAAATTCAGCATATCAACCCGGGATTCCTGCGGCCCGATGCTTGGTTGGGGAACGAATGTGGGTATCGGGGGATAACGAAAGATGCATTCAACAACCGACAGCAGTTCCGCGAATCGGCTTGGCCGCGTGCCAACGCCCGCCATCGCGATTCTCAGCATTGTCGCGATCGCCGCGTTGGTTCTGTCGCTGCTTTTCTGGGCAAGCGGCGGCAACGTCGTGACGTTCGTCCATTGGCCCGGCGCCGCGCTCGTTGTTGCGCTGCCGGTAACGATCCTGATGGCGGTGTTTGGATGGGCTGCCCCGATTGACGCGTTGCTCTATGCCACAGGGCATCGCAAGGACCCGGTTGTTGCAAAAGAAGCCGCGCAGTTTTTTCAACTCTGGGCCGCGCTCGCGCTGGCTTGCGGGTTCATCGGAACCGTCATCGGCCTGGTCGTGATGCTGGCGAGTCTGGACGATCCGGGCAGGATCGGTCCGGGCATGGCCGTTGCGCTGTTGTGTCAGCTATATGGCGTGTGCATCGCCGTTGTCTGCATCGTGTCCGCCGTCGTCATCCTGCGCCGCCATCCCGATTCAGACGCGACTCGGCGCCTGAACCGACAGGCCGTCGCGGGGGCCGGAATCACGGTCGTCGCCGGAACGATGGCGACGCTCGTCGCGTTCGGCATTCTGATGCTCGCATTCATGCATACGGCTTAGTGTTGTACCTCAAGTATTCGCGTGCCTCCGGGCGGGGAGTGCGGGCGAGACGCCTGCCCGTAATTCGCTTTCTTGCTTGTGCGGGCGAGACGCCCACACTCCCCGAATTCGAGTTCGAATTCGCACGATTGGAGGAGGCACTACACCAGGCACTACACTAGGCACGACGTCGACGCGTTTTGCGCGATCGACGACGCATCACACCGATGCCCAGGATCGTGATCGGCACGACCATCAACCCGCCGGCGCCGTTTGCACATCCGCAATTGGCCGGATCCACGACCGGATCGGGAATCATTCCATCATCTGTCACGACGACGTCGAACGTGCAAGTGACAAGCGTTCCCGTTGCGTCGGTCGCCGTGACCGTGACTTGCGTGGTTCCGATCGGAAACAGGGCCCCGCTGGCCGGTGATGCGAAGACCTGGACGTTGCCGAATCCACCGACGGTCGTGGGCAATTCGAAGTCGACCGCGATGCCGTCCTTGCTTGTCGCCGGAATCGTGACTGTCGCCGGGCAGTCGTTGAGTGTGAAAGGTTCACAAAGATCACCAATGCCGTTCTGGTTCAGGTCCGCCTGATCCGCATTGGGTGTCGTCGGGCAGTTGTCCATCGAATCGGGCACCGTGTCCAGGTCCGTGTCCGTCGTGTCCACGGGATCGGGATCGTCCTCCTCCGACAACTCACTGACGGACGCAATCAGGCACCAGTCGTCGAGCGTTCCGTCGTCGCCCTGCGCCGAATCCGTCACTTTGAGTTCCCAGGTTCCCTTGATGTTCAGGCCGTTGAATTCGTTCAATGCGTCGTTGGGTCGATAGGACGGCGGGGATGTCAGGTTCGTGACACATTGATTCTCGATGGGTCCCCCTGTCCCCTGATCGTCCAGAATGATGCCGTTGAAATTGAACTCGTCGCAAGTGTTGATCCCTGATCCGAAGACCTGATCGACGAGCAGGGCGCTTCGTCCGGACTCCACATGCGTCAACGTTGCGGAAATATCGCCGATCCACGTGTGCGTGATGGAGATCTTGACGTCGAGATCCTGAATGATGGCGTTCTCGCTGACGTTGATTTCGCTCGTGGCGCCGATCACGCTCGCGTCCGGAATCAGGATTGGTCCCCCCGGGGAGCAGATATTCAACTCACCGATCGTGAGTCGATGCGTCCTGCGGTATTCGACTGTGTTCGTCAGATTCTTGAAGACGATCGCGGATTCGTAATCGCCGGCCGCCAGTGAATTGACAATATCCGTGTCGAGCAGCGCCATGATCTGCCGGCTCTGGCCGGCGGCGAGTGTGCCCGTCACGGGAGCCGTTCCGCCGTTGAGCAGCAAACCGAAGTTACTTTCAACTGAAATGTCATAGTCGATCGCCGAATTGCCCGGGTTGCTGATTCCGTAAACCGTCAGTGCCTGGTTAAACGGGCCACCGACAAGCCCCGTGTGCTCCGTATCCCCGATGGGAGTGACGGAGAGTGCGCCCGTCGTCGTCGTGAACTCGTACAAGTCGACGCGATAGTTCAGAAGCGTGCAGCGCATGCGCTGAATCTGCTGGGGCGTGAACTGGACCATGCATTCGTCGTCGCTATAGCTCATGTAGTTCTCGATGGGGTCGGGCGACGAGCAGGTCTCAGTGACATTTCCGCAGAACGCTTCAGACGTGAATACCGAAATGAACTGCTCATTCGTGTCGCAGATGCAATCACCCGTCGAGAAGCAGCCGGGTTCGTCTGCGTCGCCGCAGGTGAAATCGGTATGAAACGTGTGATAGAGACCCAGGTAATGGCCGACTTCGTGGACGAGCGTCATTCCCTGGTCGTACGGCGGTCCGTCCGTCCCGACGGCGCCGAATGAGCCCCAGTGAATCACGACGCGATCCGCCGACGTGCCGAGGACGGTTCCGTCCGCCGGAAACCCCGAGACGTAGCCGAGCAATCCCTGTGGATCGAGATTGACTGTGTAGATGTTCATGTAGTGCGACGTATCCCAGGCCAGACTCGTCCAGTATGAGCCGTTGTCCAGGAACCACGAATTATTGGCGTTGACAGTGATTCCGCTCGTCGGATTCCCGGAAGGATCCTGCGTTGCAAGGAAGAATTCGATTTCCGCAGTCCCGCCGGAACCTGCGATCGCGAGGAATCTGTCATTCAGGACGTCAATCTGCGATTGAATCTTCTGCTCCGTGAGCATGCCCGCTCCGCCGTCATTCGTGATGACGTGAACGACCACGGGGATTCGATAGCGGCCCATATTCGGCGTGTAGGTCGAGGAGAGTGTCGTCAGTGCAACATCGCAATCCGCCTGCGAACCCATACCGCGCGGCGCGATCGACAGATCGGGGATTGGCGCACCGCAGCGACGGCCGTTGCGTCGATAGTAGTCCGATTGAAAGTAAGCCTGACGGGAATCAAACATTTGTCCGTCAACCAGCATCCGCCCATCCGGCAACGTCACTCGGCCGGTCGGCGCGAGATTTGATGCCGCGTCGGCGGGAGGCGTATCGTTTCCATGTGCCAATACGACGAAACAGGGGCAGACGATCACAATCGCCCCCCAAAGCAGGTGTCTTATCCGCATTTCGGCAAATCCTCGCCCAATAGATTGTGGCGGTGCGGTTGTCCCGATGGAGCAATTGGCACCGACCTCGATTTTCGACTTCCTTTATTAGTCGTATTTTAGGAACCGAGGTAACGGCAAACAACGATGCCGGACGTGGATTTCCCGCAAATTGTCGGTTGGGAGGGCGATTTCTGGCTATTCGAGCGACGAATCGCGTTCCTGGGCCAGTTGAGCGGACCGATGGGCGGCCGCCTTTCTGAAGCGTTCGACAAGGATCTTCTGCGCCTTGCAGGTGGGTGCGAATCCGCTGTAGCGCGTCGTCAGACGGGCCAGTTCGTCCTCGGCCGCGAAGCTGACGATGTCGAGGTGTTCGTAGAGTCTCGCGGTCGTCGCGAGTCCTTCGGGCGTTGCGTCGCAGTCCACGGCGTCGCACAGCCGAATCAACTCACCAACGCGTCCCGCGTTCAGCGATTTCTGAGTCAGCTCCATCCAGTCTTCAAACGGTCCCGCGGCCGTCGCGGCACACGCCGAACTGGCTGAGAGCTGCGTGCCCGGGAGCGGTGTTGCCGGATCGAGCCAGAGCGTCTTCGAGCCCAATACCGCGCGGCGCGCCTCTTCGACGCCATCGCTGACGAAACTGACATCCAGATTTCGCGCCGGTGAGTAGGCGATCCCGATCGAAATCGATCGCTTGGCTCGCATGACGCGGGGGATGACGCGCCAGGCGAGCTGCTCGCAGCCGTCCGACAGCGCCGCGGAATTGGCGACAAAAGCCGAGCCGCGAAGCGCCGATCGCACAATGCTCTCCAGCCAGCCGACTTCCACGGCGGGCATCATGGGCGATGCGTCGGGCAGTTGGACACAGCCTTCACCCAATGAAAGTTGAGGCATGGACGATTCCGCTTTGAGCAATGGTTCGTCGCCGTCGATCGCCGCAATCATCCCCGCGACCAGCCAGGGATCGCACGCGAACGCGGCGAATTGTGGAAGCGTCAGGAAAACGAAATGCGTATGCACGCGCATGCCGCCGCGAGACGTGTGTTCCTTGCCCGCAAGCCGAACGTAGCCGACGCAGTATCTGCCTGTCGGCAATGGAAACCCGATCACGCCCGCCGCATCGGCATTCGTTTCACAGAGACTTCCGTGGGACGGCGCGCGTCGCGTCGTTTCCATCCGCTCGTCCGGGCGCAATCCGCCCGATGCAGCGATGATTCGATATCCTTCGCCCATCGGCGATCGAACCGACGTGAAGACGGCGTGATCGACGAGCAGGGTATCGAGGGTACTTGTCGGCGTCAGAGTTGCTGTACGATCCATTCGAACGGCTCCAGAATTCCGCACAGCGCCGTGTGGAGCGGTACGGGCGTGGCTTCCTCGTTCTTTTCGTCGTAGGCGTAGCCAAGTGATCCCACGACGCTGGCTGCGAAGAATGCGACGTTTGCGAATCGGTTTTCGCAAAGGTTCCAGACTCGATTCAGATTGGCCTCAACGAACGCTTCGGGATCGTCAAAACACTCCGGACAGTGATCGGCCTTGCAAAGGACGACGGCGATCGGCGTGTTGATCCGCTGATCGCGTCCGACGCCCAGCACGCTGTCAATGTAGCTCAGCATCTTCATGCCGAAAAAGTCGGGCTGCGTCGCGCCGTTGGCCGCCTGGGCGGCGTCGCACAACAACAACATTCCCTTCGACTTGTTGAGCAGATTGTGAACAACGCGAAACGTCTGCGGATTCTGGACTTCCGCCGCGAGACTTTCGCCGGCCATGTCGGGCATGACGAGGTCGACCCATCGATTCAGCTGGCGATGCAGGACCTGATAATAGGCCCAGTACCATTGATTCACTTCCATCGGCGTCTTCGGCGGAAACATGCGATGCGCCAGATGGCTGATCACGGTCTGTTGCAGGTCGACGGAATAGGCGCCTTTGGGGATTGCCTTGAAGTCACCGGCCCGCTGCGAAAGCATGTCAAGCAGGACGCCGAGGTAGACTGTCTTGCCGACGTTACTTTCACCGACGACACTGACGATCTCCGGTTCGCGCTCCTGGGCGATTGCGTCATGCACAACGGCCATGGGGGCAAAGCAGACGCCGCACTGAATGGCCGAGTCCGGATTGCGCGTACCGCAAATCAGACAGACGTCGGGCTCAAGTTTCCTGAGTGTTGCTGTAGATTCCACGTTCACTGCCGCCTCCCCGAATCGTCGGGCTCTTGTCCTTGGATGCGTCATGTCGGAACGATGCATCTGCCTGTTACTGCCAGCCTACTTGCGGATCGCCGAACTCTCGGATCGACCGCACGATTCAATCAACGTCAATCGACGTCCAGCGCGCATCGGAATCCGGCATTGTGTACGCGCGCCATACTGATGATTCCCGTTCGAAATGTACCGGCCGCCTGCGCCGCGAAATACGTGTCAAACGCGCCGCCGCGGATTGAGGACATTCGCATGTCGCTGACGACGGGATTGCCGTTGTCGTCCGTCACGATGTACTCGTCCGCCATCCATTCCCAGACGTTCCCGACGAGCTGTGACACCTGGTTCGGCGCGCATCCGTCCGGATAGGCGTCCACGGGCATTGTCTTTCCGACGCCCGACAACCAGATGTTGCATCGCTGCGTATCGAGGGCGTCGCCCCACGGATAGCGTCGCATCGTGTTCGCGGCACTGCGAATGCGCCACGTTGCCGCCATCTGCCATTCGCCTTCCGACGGCAGTCGATAGCCGGCCCAGGCCGCATACGCCAATGCCTCGTAATAACAAATACCCACAACGGGATGATCCGACATCGTCTTGCAATGTCGGCCGTTGCGCCAGAAGCGAGGCGCCGTGTGATCCGTCTGATCCTTGAAATCGATCAGATGCGGCCAGATCTCGCGCGGCCACAAGTCCATGTCGTCGTATCCGCCGGCATCCACGAACTTCTGATAGTCGTCGTTCGTGACCGGATTGCGGGCGAGCAGATACGCCTTCGTTTCAATCGAAATCTCCGGGCATCCCGGATAGTCGTTGACTGTCTTCGGAAGCGACGCAAAGCCCTCGGGCACGATGGCGAACATGTCGTCGATGCGATCGGCCGCATCGGCGCAGGCACGTTCCGCGGAGTGCTGACCGCGCCAGGCCTCCCGTTGTTTCAGCAGATGTCCATATCGCCGCAGCGCAATGAACGCGTCGAGCTGATCCGTCGGAATTTCCGTCGGCGGGGCGGGATCAAAGTGCTTCTCGGCGGCAGGCGCG
>JAJDEC010000088.1 GCA_029259995.1 Phycisphaerae bacterium | reverse complement strand
AGATTGTCTCCACGACCACTTGTCGATCGCGCCCGCCATCCATGCGGCACATCACGATCATCTGTCATTCACCGACTGGCGTGTCCTATTCGCTCGTCTTCGTCTCAGTCGGTTCTTCATCTGTGACGGCGACGGGTGTCTCTGCGACAACGTCGCTCTCGCTCTCGGAGGCTTCCGGAGCCGCCTCGACGGCGTCAGCTGTTTCGCTTGCTGCCTCGGGGGCGTCCGTCTCCGGCGACGTCGCGTCAGCCGGAGCAACCATTTCGATCGTCATCGGGGACTCGGCGGCCGGTGCCGCCATGTCCGTCGTCATCGGGGAATCAACAGTCATTCCCGATGCCGCCAACTTCGCTGCTTCCGCCTTCGCCGCCGCATCTACAATTTTCTGTGCTGCCTGTTCGGCCTGAACGATCTTCGCCTCGGCCGTACACGCTTCGACGATTCGCGTCGCCAGTCCCTCTTCAAGATCCAGTTCCCGGATCAACGGTTCCTTGCCGACTTCATCGACGTCCAGCACGTTGATCAGACCCATCAACGAAATGCGCTCCGTGATGACGTCTTCCATGCCCGTGACTTTCAACAACGTCGCCGCGAGTCGATCGAGGCCCTTGTTGAATTCCGTCGGAGTCAGAATGTCGATGTCCCAGCCCGTCAATCGAGCCGCCAGCCGAACGTTCTGACCGCGCTTGCCGATCGCCAGTGAAAGCTGATCTTCCGGCACGACCACCGTGGCCCGCCCCAGTTCGAAACACAGTGCCGTGTCCTGGATTTCCGCGGGCCGCAGCGCGTTCGCGATGAGAATCTGCGACGACTCGTTCCAGCGGACGATATCAATCTTCTCGCCGCCCAGCTCTTCAACGATATTCTTGATTCGGCTGCCTCGAACGCCGACACAGGCGCCCACGGCATCGACCTTCGTGTCGATCGACGACACGGCGAGCTTGGTTCGATAGCCGGCTTCACGCGCCAGGGCCTTGATTTCGATGATCCGCTCGGCAACTTCCGGAACCTCAAGCTCGAACAAGCGTCGAATGAAGTCCGGATGGCTGCGACTCAGAATGATCTTGACCTGATGCGGTGCTTCCCGCACGTCCAGGATCAATGTTCGAATGCGCTCGCCCGGCTGATGCGTTTCGCCGGGAATCTGCTCGCTTCGCGGAAGGAACCCGTCCGTTCGGCCCAGGCTGACAAGCATCGCCCCGCCTTCGAACCGAGCGACTGTTCCTGTCACGATCGTGCCCTTGCGCTCAATGTACTCTTCAAAAATGCTGCCGCGCTCAGCTTCCCGAATACGCTGAATCATCACCTGCTTGGCCGTCTGTGCCGCGATGCGACCGAGCTCCGCCATGCTGATGATTCGATCGTCGGCCGTCGCGCCAATCTCGCCTGTCAGCCGATCGATTCCGACTTCGACTTCTTCGACATCGGGATATTTCTTGCGAATGGCGGTTTCCATCGCGGTTTCGAGATCACCGAGGACCATGTCCTTGTCGATGTTCTTGTCACGCGCGAGGCCGTCAACAATTCGCAGTAAGTCTGAACTCATTTTTCCATCTCTCGTATTCAAATGTCATGCGGCAACCGGCGACCGCACTCGCCTCAGATGTTGGTCGGACGCATTCCGCACGCCCCGAAAATTCCAACAAAAAAGTGGGCACTTCGTGAAGCCCACTCTTGATCGGTGCTGTCAAACCCGGCGGGCACCGTCATCCGCCTGCGTTGCCGCAATTGGCTGGGCGCAGTTAACGCATGACGACACCTCGGTCCGATCGACCGATGCCCCGGTACGCGACCGGGAGAGCGCAATGGAACCCGCTAACTTGCACGGGCCCGTGCCTCGTCCTGAGTTGGCGAAGAAAGATTCATACCCATTTCGCCTGGCTCAAAAACATGAACGCGGTTCATGTCGATCATCACTTCCGTATCGCGGCCTTCGTCCACCGGGGCGCGGGCGTCAACCCGTGCAACCAGCCGATTTCCGCCAGCCGCGGTCAAATACACGTCTTTCCGATCCCCCAGCGGTTCTACCAGAGTAACCGTTACGGCGAGGGTTGCAACATCCGGACGTTCGGATTTCTCGCCGAAACTCAGCGAATCCGGGCGAAAACCCAGCGCCAACTGACTGCCACGAAACGTCGCCAATGGCTCCATCAGGGCCGAAGGCAGCCGCAGTCTGACAGGCCCGGCGTCGAAATACACGCCGCCGGGTTCCCGATGAACGCTTCCATCCAGGAAGTTCATCGGCGGCATCCCCACGAACGAGGCGACGAATCGATTCGCCGGCCGCTCGTATACCTCCAGTGGCGGGGCACACTGCTGAATCACGCCGTCTTTCATCACAACAACGCGATCGCCCAGTGTCATCGCTTCTTCCTGGTCGTGCGTGACGTAGATCGTCGTCGTCTTGAACCGACGCTGGATCCGTTTGATTTCGGATCGCATCTCGACGCGGAGCTTCGCATCCAGGTTGGACAGGGGCTCGTCAAACAGGAATACGCTCGGATTCCGCACAATGGCCCGACCCACGGCCACACGCTGCCGCTGGCCCCCCGAAAGCGCCTTGGGTCTGCGATCCAGCAGGTCGTCAATTCCGAGCAGTTTCGCGGCCTCGCGGACCTTCCGATCGATGTCGGAGCGCGACAAACCGAGCTCCTTGCGGCGGAGCTTCAGGCTGAAGGCCATGTTCTTGTACACAGTCATATGTGGGTACAAGGCGTAATTCTGGAATACCATCGCGATGTCGCGATCCTTCGGCGGTGTGTCGTTGACCACACGATCACCAATAGAAATCGTTCCGGCGCTGATTTCCTCGAGCCCGGCTATCATTCGTAATGTGGTACTCTTGCCACAGCCGGACGGCCCGACAAGGACCACGAATTCCTCAGGTTGGATGGCGAGATTGACGGAGTCGACGGCCTTGACGCCGCCTGCATAGATCTTGACGACATCGGATAACGTGACACTGGCCATGTGCGCGAGCTGATCCTCGACCCCGAGTGCGTTCGAAAACCCGGTATTATAGATTCGTGTTAGTCTGTGTCAAACCTAAAGTTAACACTGTCTTGGTGCCCCGGATCGGGTGCTGGACAGCGAACAAGCGATTACAGATATGAGAAACGCCATCGTTGGATTCGTCATACTCGCTGCGGCGGCCATTTCCCTGCTGCTCTGGCAACAGAGCCGACCCCTGCCCTTCGAAGTCTCCGGCTTCATAGAGGCCGACGAGATTCGAGTCGGCTCGCAAGTTGGCGGTCGCGTGACTGAAGTCCTGGTCAGTGAGGGGGGGCGCGTCTCGACGGGGGATGTCATTTTCCGATTGGGGCCGTTTGATCTGCTTCAGGAACTGGCGAAGGCGGAGGCGGATCTGGCCGCAAAGCGTTCGGCGCATCTGCGTATCTCCAGCGGATTTCGAAAAGAGGAGATCGAACAGGCTCGAGCCGAGCGCGATGCGCTGAAGGCAAAGTTGGACAAATTGACGGCCGGCGTCCGTCCGCAGGAAGTGGACATCGCCCAGTCGCGCCTGAGTCAGGCCAGAACGCAACTCGCTTTTCTGGAATCGGAGTATCAGCGGATCCTGAAGCTTCGTGAGAAACAGCAGGCGGCGAGCCGGGAATTCGACGACGCGCAGCGCGCTCGGGATTCGGCACAGGCGGACGTGGCGGTCGCCGAACGCCAGTTGAATCTGCTGCAGGAGGGGGCACGCAAGGAGGAAATCGCCGAGGCGCGAGCCGCGCTGGCGGCGGCGACGGCCGAGCTCGACCTTCGTGAGAAGGGCTATCGTTCCGAAGACATCGCGGCGGCGAAGTCGGTCGTCGATGCGGCGGAGGCAGGCGCCGAGGCGATTCGGATTCGCGTCGCCGAACTCGAAGTGCGATCGCCGTGCGATTGCGTCGTGTCGGCAATCGACTTGCGGCCGGGGGATCTTGTCGCGCCGAACATGCCGAGTGCGGCGCTGCTGGATCTTTCACGGCTTTGGGTTCGTGCCTATGTGCCGGAAGATCGGCTGCGAGAGATCAACGTTGACCAACAGGTGCCGATTCGCGTCGACTCATGGGGCGATCGGCATTTCCAGGGTCGACTCGCCTTTCTCGCGGACGACGCGGAATTCACGCCGAAGAATGTGCAGACGCCGGAGAATCGAAGCAAGCTCGTGTTTCGCGTCAAAGTCATGATCGAAGAGGGGTTCGACGATTTGCGCGTCGGCATGGGAGCGGATGTCCTCTTCGGCGAGGCGGCACAGTGAGCGACGCCGTCATCGCCGTCAATGGACTCACGCGCAAGTTCGGAAACTTCGTCGCCGTGCGCGATGTGTCGTTCGACGTACCGCGGGCCGCGATCTTTGGTCTGCTCGGCCCGAACGGTTCGGGGAAGACGACGATCATCCGCATGTTGTGCGGTGTGCTTCGACCGAGCGCGGGGACGGGTTCTGTCGCGGGTTTCGATATCAGGACAGATGTTGAGAATATCAAGCGCCGTATCGGTTACATGTCCCAGGCGTTCAGTCTGTATCGTGATCTGTCGGTTCGCGAGAATCTCGACTTCTATGCTCGAATCTACGGACTGTCACGCGAACGGCAGGAGACGCGGCGCGACGCTGTTGTTGAACTGACGAAAATCTCTCCGTACATGGATCGGCTGGCCGGGAATCTGTCGGGCGGCTGGCGCCAGCGGCTTGCGCTGGCGTGTGCGATGATTCACGAACCGGACGTGCTGTTCCTTGACGAGCCGACGGCGGGCATCGATCCCGTCGCGCGGCGCGATCTCTGGGATCTGCTGTTTGACCTGTCGAACGACGGCGTGACGATGCTCGTGACGACGCACTACATGGACGAAGCTGAACGCTGTACGCACGTCGGATACATCTATCTTTCCGAGATGATCGCGCTCGGCAAGCCGGCTGATCTGAAGCTGCTGCCCGAAGTCACGCCAGTGGGCACGGCGCGCTATGAACTGATGTGCGCGAAGCCCGTCGAGGCGCTGGAGGCCTCGCGAAGCCATCCGGC
>JAJDEC010000087.1 GCA_029259995.1 Phycisphaerae bacterium | reverse complement strand
GAGACTTCGTTCGGCTGTTTCACATTCTTTGCACGCCCAGACTGAAAGCACGAGACCCGCCCAAGGATGCCCAGCCGGAAACGCAACCTGAAAAAAGAACGTTAGAACGCGTTCACAATCGTGGCACGACGGAGTTTCGACGCCAGCAGGCAAGCACGGAATGCCACCAATAAAGGATTGATGGTCAGGCGTTTGCTTCGGACAGATTGCACGTTTGCCGAACAATCGATGCCGGCCTGTCGCAGTCTTGACAAAACACATCAATCGTCATCCCAGAAATGCGTCTATGTTCATGCTTCTGTTGTGTTCACGGGGCCTCTCTGTGTGAATGCGCCGCGCGGGTGCGATTCGATTTCGTGCGGTCCGCACTGCGCTGATCATCGTGACCCCACCTTTTGCTGCGCAAAGGATGGGCCACCCGGCGTGATGGCTGACACCTGATTGTCAGTCCTTGAAGACGGGCTTCTTTGTGCCGGGAGGCGACGGTTCGTCGTCGACGTCGGCCATGTCGCCGGCCTTGATCTTGAACAGCTTGGCGGCGTTGCGCCACATGATCTTCTCGAGCGCCGCGTCGGTCAGGCCCAGTCCGTTGACGAACTTGATGTACGACGCCATGTTGGAGATCGGCCAGTCTGTGCCGTACAGGAATTTTCTCGGTTCGCCGGCATAGAGAATCATCTCGCGGATCTGGCCGAGCATGAACTTCTCGAATCGATCCTCGAAGTCGCCGAGGACGAGGCCCGACACGTCGGTGTACACGTTCTCGTTCTTATAGACGACTTCCATGCAGTCGCGGATCCAAGGATTGCCCAGGTGGCAGATGACAAACTTGACTTCGGGGAAGTCGACGGCGATGTCGTCGATGTGCAGCGGATGGGCGTAGCGGACTTTTCCCTTGGGCGTGTAGGTGTCGCCCGTATGGATCATGACGGGCACGTCATGTTCCTCGGCAAGTTCGTAGATGACCTGGCAGCGCTTGTCGTGCGGATAGAAGGGCTCGTAGCCGGGATAGAGCTTAAGGCCTTTGACGAGGCCTGCCTGCATGTAGTCGCTGACTTCCCGCAGATCGCGTTCCTTGTAGTTCAGATAGCTGATGCCGGCGACGACAGAGATGTGCGGGTATTCAGCCGTGGCCTCGATGACAGATGCCGTGGACGGGCGATTCTCCGTGACTTTGTAGGACGTGAGAACGAGCGCGTAGCCGACGTTGTTCGCCTCCATGTCCCGTTCGAGGCTGTCGAGGCAATCCGTGATGGAGCGAACCCGGTCTTCGTGATAGTTGTTCAAATGCGTGTGGACGTCGATGATCATTCGGTTGCTCCAGGGCAGCTTTCTCAATAAAAAGCCGATTATAGAGCATAACGGCATTCTATTCCCCGGAGTTTCATCGGATGTCGCGAACAGCCCGCCGGAGGCGTCGATCATGAACGTATATTGCCCGCAGTGCGGCGAGAAGACTTCTGCTGAAGACATGAACCTTGACACGATGGCCGCGAAGTGCCGATCGTGCAGCGCGCTGTTCAGTCTTGGCGGGATCGTCGATGACGACAGGGGCCGCACACGGCATGATCGGCCTCTGGACAAGGACGTAGCGATGCCGAAATCGATTCGAGTCAGCGAATCCGGCGATCGGCTGTTGGTTCAGCGGCGATGGTATTCGCCGATGCTGTTCTTTTTCGTGTTCTTCTGCATCGCCTGGGATGGGTTTCTGATCTTCTGGTACAAGATGGCGATGGCGGACGATGCGCCCTGGATCATGAGTGTCTTCCCGATCCTACATGTCGCCGTCGGCATCGGGTTGACGTATTGGACGATTGCCGGGTTTGTGAATCGGACGGATATCGTGGTCAACGGGCGCGAGTTGCAGGTGAGCCACAAGCCGATGCCGTGGTTCGGCGCCACGCGGATGCCCGTGGATCAGGTCGATCAGCTTTATTGCAAGCAGAAGATTTCCCATTCGAAGAACGGGACAAGCGTGACGTATCAATTGTTTGCGGCGGAGAAAGGGGGCGGCAGGCGGAAGCTTCTCAGCGGGCTGATGGACAGCGATCAGGCGTTGTTCGTCGAGCGATGCGTGGAGTCCTATCTGGGGATTCGGGATCGGCGGGTCCCGGGGGAGTTTGCCTGAGAGTCGCGCCGTGGCGTTGCCATACTCCTGACGGGTGATCGTCGGCAATCTGGAATCGCGCTCGGCGGTCGATCACGCCATCCGGTTGTGAACCCGCGGTCGTCGATCTAAGCTACGCCTCGATTTTCCATGCCGGCGAAACGCCGTCGCATGCAGATTCATCAAGTTTCATTGAGGAGCTTCGTAATGCCCGCCGCCGCCGAACCGAAAGATGACGAATCCGACACTGACACTTCGCCCTTATCCCGTTTGCGGAATATCGGCGTGGCGGCGCACATCGACGCGGGCAAGACGACGACGACGGAACGAATCCTCTACTATGCGGGCAAAACGCACAAAATGGGGGATGTCGACGACGGCACGACGGCCACGGATTTCGACGTGCAGGAGCAGGATCGCGGTATCACCATCTTCAGCGCGGCCGTCACGTTTCCGTGGAAAGATCACACAGTCAATCTGATCGATACGCCCGGCCACGTGGATTTCACGGCGGAAGTTGAGCGATCCCTGCGCGTGCTGGATGGGGCAATCATCGTCTTTGACGCCAAAGAGGGGGTTGAAGCGCAGTCGGAGACCGTCTGGCGGCAGGCGGATCGATACAAGGTGCCGCGCATCTGCTTCATCAACAAGATGGACAAGATGGGGGCGGACTTTTACGCGTCCGTTGAGTCGATCGGAAAACGGCTGACGTCGGATCCGATTCCCGTGCAGATCCCCATCGGCGCGGACAGCACATTTGAGGGCGTCGTCGATCTCCTGACGATGAAGGCGTATCGGTTTCACGGCGACATGGGCGAGCGCGTCGACGAGATTGAGATTCCGGCGGAATGCAAGGACGATGCAGAATTCTGGCGCCGGCATCTGGAGGAAAAGGCGGCGGAGTATGACGAGGAACTGATGGAGAAGTTCTTCGCCGACAAGCCGCTGGAAGTCGCGGAGATCAAGCGGGCGTTGCGAAAAGCGACTGTCACGAATTCGGCACAGCCGATTTTTTGCGGCAGTTCACTGAAGCGCGTCGGCGTCCAGCGGCTGCTCGACGGCGTCGTGGATTATCTGCCGTCACCGCTGGATGTACCGCCGATGATGGGCGTGAAGTCGGTGGACGACGATACGCCCGTGATTCGAAAACCGAGCGAAAAGGACCCGTTGTCGGCCTATATTTTCAAGATCGTGGCGGACAAGCCGCTCGATCTGTACTTCATTCGCGTGTATAGCGGCGTGTTCAAATCGAATCTGCGGGCCTACATCCACAACACGGGCAAGAAGGAGAATGTCAGCCGGTTGTTTCGCATGTTTGCGAAGCGGCGGGAGCAGATTGACCGGGCGGGTCCGGGGGAGATCGTGGCCGTGCTGGGACTGAAAGATGCACTGACGGGCGACACGATCTGCGATGCGAATGACCCGGTTTTGTTGGGTCGAATCGAGTTTCCAGTGCCGGTTCTTGCAGTGTCGGTCGAGCCGAAGAATACGAAAGACAAGGACGCGCTCGCTGAAGCCCTTGTGAAGCTGGAAAAGCAGGACCCGACATTCCAGCATCGGATGAATGAGGACACGGGCCAGACAATTCTCAGTGGTATGGGTGAGCTGCATCTGGAAGTCCTGACGTACAAGCTGGCCCATGATTTCAAGGTCCCTGTCAACGTTGGTCAGCCGTTGGTGGCCTATCGAGAGACGATCCGTGGATCGGCGGAATCGGAACGGAAATTCGAGATCACGACGGCGAACGGTTGCCAGCAGGCGACGGTCAAGCTCCGCGTTGAGGCCTTTGAGCCGGCGACGGGAGCGCCGACGTTTGAGTTTCGAAACGCACTGCCGGAAGACGCCGGAATCCGGAAGGAGTTTCTGGCGGGAATTCAGCAGGGCATGCGAGATTGTCTGTATGTGGGTCCTCTGGCGGGATATCCCCTGCTGAACGTTCGGGCGACGCTGCTGGGGGTCGTGCAGCACGAATCAGAGAGCACGGAGATCGCATTCGAGAATGCATCCCGGGCGGCCTTTGAAGATGCCGTGAAGCATGCCGGGCCCGTCATGCTGGAACCGATGATGCGATTGGAAGTTCTGGTGCCGGACGACTATTTCGGCCCCGTCAGCGGCGATCTGAGCTCGCGACGGGGGATCATTCAGGACACGGAGATGCGGGGAAAGGATCGCGTGATCCACGCCGAGGTCCCGTTGGCGGAGATGTTCCAGTATGCGACGAAGCTTCGGACGTTGACGCAGGGCCGATCGAGCTGGTCGATGGAACCCCGGGCGTATGCACCGATGCCGGCCGCGGAACAAAAGGCGCTGCTCAAGAAGTTTGGCTACGAGGACTAGATTCCGGGCCTCTGGGCGGGTTGTCCTATCGGAAAATGGCCGGATTAACTTTCATGGATTTTTCAATATTGCCATCCGGGCCCCTTGACACTCCAAGCCCCACTAGTAGTATTGCCCGTCTGCGTTTGCGGAAGGCACAAACGCGACGTTTGCGGTAACGGGAGCAAAAAAAGCACATGGCTACCGACAGAATTCGCATCCGAATGGAGGCATACGACCATCGCGCGTTGGATGGCTCTGCGCTGGAAATCGTCGATCAGGCGAAGCGCACGAGTGCCCGCGTACGAGGCCCGATTCCTCTACCGACGCGGATTGAGCGGTACACAGTGCTCCGCGGTCCGCATATTGACAAGAAATCGCGTGAACAGTTCGAGATGAGGACGCATCGGCGTCTGATCGATATCTTCGAACCGAACGCGCGGACGGTTGAAGCGCTGAATCGGCTGGTTGTGCCGGCGGGCGTGTTTGTCAAGATCAAGGCGTAGGGCATGAACCGGTTCGCGTTTAGCGGGCATCAGGTTCCTCTGCTTGGTCTTCTCTTCAACCCATTTGTGTAAACTTGGTTTCGATGCGTGCGAGTGTTGATCGTGCGCGGCACAGCGGCGACGAGTTACGTCGACCGCGGACAGGGATTTTGCCAGATGAGGGCAGCGATCCTAGGAACAAAAGTCGGCATGACGCGGATCTTCGCGGCGGATGGTAATGCCATTCCCGTCACGGTGATTCAGGCGGGCCCTTGTTCGATCTTGCAGGTCAAGACGTCGGACACGGATGGCTACGAGGCAGTGCAGCTCGGGTTTCTGGACAAGAAGCCGCAGAGATGCAAGCGACCGGAAATCGGTCATGCCCGGAAAGCCAATACCAAGCCCAAGCGTTTTGTTCGGGAGATTCGTTTGACCGAAGCGTCGGGCAAGCAGGCCGGTGACGTCGTCACGGTCGAGATCTTCGAAGAGAACGAAGTCGGACATGTTGATATTGTCGGCACGACGATCGGTAAGGGTTTCCAGGGTGTGATGAAGCGTCACAACTTCGGCGGCAAAGAGGCTTCTCACGGTGTCGAGCGAAAGCATCGATCGAGTGGAAGTATCGGCGGCCACGGTAACCTCGGTCTCGGTCGCGGCGTCAAAAAAGGCAAGAAAATGTCGGGGCACATGGGTCACGAGCGCGTGACGTCCCGCAATCAGAAGTTGGTAGGCGTCGATAAGGACCGTAACCTGCTCCTCGTTAAGGGCTGTGTTCCGGGGCCGAATGGCGGCTATCTTGTTATTGCGCAGGCAAAGGCAAAGAAGTAAAGGATCATCGGGGTCGCGAACGCCACGTGCGGTAGCGGCCCTTTTCGATGGGCAGAGTCGTCATGATTGAGATTCCCATCATTGATGCGGCAGGTAAGCAAGTCGGTTCCGAGCGATTGGATCCGGATTTGTTGGGCGGTCGTGTGCGATATTCCCTGCTTAAGCAGGCGATCGTCGCGTATCGCGCCAATCTGCGTGTCGGAACCGTGCAGACGAAGAGTCGTGCCGATGTGCATGGTGCTTCGAGGAAGCTTTATCGCCAGAAGGGCACAGGTCGCGCCCGAGCGGGCAATCTGCGAACGCCGGTTCGTGTCGGTGGCGGTCACGCCTTCGCCAAAAAGAACCGGGACTTTTCGCAGAAGCTCAATCGGAAGTCGCGCCGACTGGCCAGGGATTCGGCGATTCTTGCAAAGGCCTTGTCCGGATCCGCAAAGATCCTGAAAGACATGACTTTTGACAAGCCGCAGACGAAGAAGATGGTCAGCCTGCTGGCGGCCGCGGATTCGGGGCGAGGGGCCCTTGTGGCGCTGAGTTCGCCGAATGATAACCTGACGAAGAGCGGTCGGAATATTCCGAAGGTCGACATCAAGTTGATCGTTGACCTGAATGCCTACGACGTGCTCAAGGCTCGAAGCCTGGTGTTTACCCCTGAGTCATTCGCCGCCTTGTCGAGCGGATTGACGACGACGAAGTCGGAGTAGCGGAACGATGGATATTTTCAACATCATTCGACGGCCGCTCGTGACGGAGAAGGGCACGCACCAGAGCAAAACGTCGCATGCGGCGACGAAGTCGCGACCTGGTCGCGGCGGGGCTTATGCCTTCGAAGTGCACGAGAAGTCGAACAAGATTCAGATTCGCGACGCTGTGGAGAAAATCTACAACGTTCGCGTCGCCAATGTTCGAACGTCGATCCAGCGAGGAAAGACGCGTCGATACAAGGGGCGAACCGGGACAACGAAGATTTGGAAAAAGGCGGTGGTCGTGCTTCAGCCCGAACACCATATCGACCTTTTCTAACTTGGATTCACGGCTGGGTCGCGTGTGACGCGGGGCCCGCTTCGGCGAAACGCCGAAGACGTATTGGATGACTGATGGGCGTAAAGATCTACAACAAGACGACGCCGGGGCGACGCAACGCCAGCGTGAATGACTATGCCGAGCTGACGGACAAGAAGCGTCGGCCGAAGAAGTCGTTGACGCGCCCGATCACCAAGACGGGCGGTCGTAACAACCAGGGCGTTACAACGTCTCGATTCCGCGGCGGCGGTCACAAGCGGCTCTATCGCGTGATCGACTTCAAGCGGAACAAGGACGGCATCGAAGGCCTCGTTGAGGCGATCGAATACGATCCGAATCGCAACGTCTTCATCGCGCTGGTGAAGTATGCGGACGATGAGTATCGCTACATCCTGGCGCCGAACGGCATGAAGGCCGGCGAGAAGGTGATGAGCGGAAAAGGCGTCGAGCCGAAAGTCGGCAACGCGATGGCTTTCCGCGACATGCCCGTCGGCATGGACGTTCACAACGTCGAGATGTCGGCCGGCCAGGGCGGCAAGCTTGTGCGATCGGCCGGCAGCGTGGCTCGATTCGTGGCTCGCGAAGGGGATTGGGCGACGATCGTCCTGCCTTCCGGCGAAATGCGACAGATTCGCGTCGAATGCCGCGCGACGATTGGCCAGTTGGGCAACGTCGATCACAAGAATATCTCGCTTGGCAAGGCCGGGCGAAACCGACACTTGGGGCGGCGGCCGCATAACCGCGGAACGTCGATGAACCCGGTTGCGCACCCGATGGGTGGTGGCGAAGGTCGCAGCGGTGGCGGACGTCATCCCTGCAGTCCGACGGGCAAGCTGGCCAAGGGCGGTCGAACGCGAAAGCCGCGAAACCGATCGAATCGCCGAATCCTGCGACGACGCAAGAGTGTTCGATTCGGTCAGGTCTCACTGGCGCGACGGAAGTAAGTTTTATTCGTGCCGCGGGTTCGCGGCGTGATTCGAGTCGGCGAATGGCCGGCATGGAAGATTTGGACGTTAGACGATGTCGAGAAGTCTGAAAAAAGGCCCATTTGTTGACCCTCGCCTTTACGAAAAGGTGATGAAGGCGGAGGCCGCGGGTTATCGCGCGGCGATCAAGACGTGGGCACGTCGATGTACGATTCCGCCGGAGTTTGTCGGCAAGACGTTTGATGTGCACAACGGAAAGATTTTCCACAAAGTGTATGTCACGGAAGACATGGTAGGGCACAAGCTCGGCGAGTTCAGTCCGACGCGAACCTTCCGAAGTCATACTGAGTCGAAGAAGCGATAACGCAGCGATCGCAGTTGCGGAGCGAAAAAGGTTATGGCAGATAAGACTGCTTGGACAAGTATTCATCGATATGCCCGAATCAGCCCGCGCAAGGCGCGGTTGGTGACGCAGCTGATCGCAGATCGGCACGTCAACGAGGCGCTCGATCTGTTGAAATTTACGCCCAAGCGGGCGGCGGTTCTGGTGGACAAAGTGGTCCGTGCCGCGATGGCCGACGCTGACGAGCAGGAGGCGAATGTTCGCGAACTGTTCGTTCACGAGGCGCGGGTCGATGAGGGCCCGACGATCAAGCGATTTCGCCCCAAGGATCGCGGTCGAGCGCACCCAATCATGAAGCGTACGAGCCATATTGTTGTCACGGTGGGCGAAGGACCGAGGAACTAACGCAATGGGACAGAAAGTCCATCCGACAGGATTTCGAATCGGCGTGACGGAACCATGGCGCTCCCGGTGGTATGCACCGAAGGCCGCGTTCGCCGAGTTTCTGATCGAAGATCAGAAGATTCGCGCTTTGATCAACAAGCGACTCAATCAGACGCCGCCGTTCGCCGGTTGCAGCAAGATTGAGATCGAACGAACGCGCGACGAAGTGAAAGTGTTCTTGTCCACGGCTCGTCCGGGTATGGTCATCGGCCCCAAGGGCGCCGAGGTTGACAAGCTTCGCGAACTGGTCGAGGACCTGATTGATCGAAAAGTCAGCGTCAACATTCGGGAGATCAAGAATCCCGACATGAACGCTCAGCTGGTCGCCCTGGACATCGCGGCCCAGCTTCGCCGCCGCGGCAGCTTCCGGCGGGCGGTCAAGATGAAATGTGATGCGGCCATGGCGGCGGGTGCATTGGGAATCAAGATCATCGCCAAGGGGCGGCTCGGCGGCGCGGAAATGTCGCGAACCGAGACGCAGAAGCGTGGATCGATTCCGTTGCAGACGTTGCAGGCGCATGTGGACTACGGTTTTGCCCAGAGCTTCACGACGTACGGTGCCATCGGCATTCGCGTCTGGCTCTACAAGGGGCAATACGGGAACGAAGTGGACGAAGCGGAACCGGTGCGACGCGGTGGTCGCCGGGCAAGGGCATAAGCAAGGAGACGGATTGTCATGGCCATGCTTCCGGCCCGAGTGAAATATCGAAAGATGCATCGCGGTCACACGCGAGGGAACGCGACGCGCGGCAATCGAGTCGCCTACGGCGAGTTTGGTTTGCAGGTGCTCGAGGGCGGCCGAATTACGGCCCGCCAGATCGAAGCCGGCCGAATGGCGGCCACGCACTTCCTGTCACGACAGGGACGCGTCTTCATCCGCATCTTTCCGCATAAGAGTATTACCGGCAAGCCGCTGGAAACGCGTATGGGTAAGGGCAAAGGTGAAGTCGATCATTGGGTCGCACTCGTCAAGCCCGGAACGATCCTGTACGAGATCGGCGAGATTCCGGAGGACGTGGCCCGCGCGGCGCTGGCCCGCGTGGCACACAAGATGCCTTATCGATGTCGATTCGTGAAACGACTGCCGAGTCTGTAAGGGTCGAAGGATAGAACGATGAAAATTGGCGACCTACGAGAACTCAAGACTGACGAGCTGCACACGGAGCTCGATCGACTCCGCCGGCATTTCTTCGATCTGCGAAGCCAGGCTGTGACGGAGAAGCTCGAAGACTCCTCGCAACTTGGAAAGACGCGCCGCGATATTGCACGCGTGTTGACGTCCCTGAACGAGCGACACGAAGGCGATATTGAACAGAAGCAGCATCACATGGAAGCGTCCGGCTCGAGAAAGAGCGGCAAAGCGAAAGCATAACGTCCCGACGGCGGACCTAAGTGAGTGACGACAGGTTATGAGCGAATCGGCAACATCAGGAATCGCAACGGCCGCTGAGCCGCGACTCAAGCGACGCAAACGCATCGGCGTGGTCGAGACGAGCAAGCGTGACAAGACGATCAAGGTGCGAATCGACCGACAGGTTCGACATCCGAAATACGGCAAGTATTTGGGACGGCGCCTCGTGCTTCACGCTCACGACGAACAGAACGAAGCTCAAGTCGGCGACGTGGTTGAGATTTCAGAGTGCCGACCGATCAGTAAGACCAAGTCCTGGCGTCTCTTGCGGATCATTCGTCGAATGGGAAAAGCATAAACGGAGCGTTTGGGCGATGGTTCAACAAGAGAGCGTAGTCGACATTACGGACAATACCGGGGCGAAGAAGGCCCTGGTCATTCGCGTCCTCGGCGGATCTACCGGGCGAAAGCGATTCACGCGTCGCGCGGCGGGTGTCGGCGATATCGTTGTGTGCTCGGTGAAGAAGGCGCTTCCGAACAGCGACTACTACGTCGGCAACAACCGAAAAGAGCGATCGACGCGACGGAAGATCAAAGCCGTGATCGTCCGCACAAAGTATCCGGTTCGCCGGGAAGACGGCAGCTATGTTCGATTTGATTCGAATGCGGCCGTGATTATTGATGATGAAAAGAACCCACGCGGCACGCGAATCTTCGGCGCCGTGGCTCGCGAGCTTCGCGAGAAGGGTTACATGAAAATCGTGTCGCTTGCGAGCGAGGTGGTCTAGATCATGGCGGCGAAGGTACGAAAAGGTGATCGGGTCGAAGTGATCAGCGGCGAGCATCGCGGCCAGCAGGGCAAGGTGTTGCGAGTGGATCCGGCGAACCATCGCGTGTTTATCGAAGGTGTCAACCTCGTGCATCGCCACATGCGGCCGAGCCGGCAGAACCCCCAGGGCGGCCGAATTCAGAAAGAAGCACCCATTCACGTGTCCAACGTGCTGCCGGTTGATCCGAAGACCGGAAAGGCGGCTCGTGTGCGGTTCGAGGTTGAAAAGGACGGCAAAGGACGCATCGTGTCCAAGCGCCGTGTGACGGTCGGCGGAACAGTGTTGGACGAGGCGAAGGCCGTGTCCGCCAAAACGGAATAATGGCCGCATTTGACGGCTGGTTGAAGTAAGTCCAGGTGATGCAGATGCATTGCCAGTAGATTGTCGGTGTCGAAGCCATGGCGCGACTGCAAGAAAAATACAAGAACGAGATTGCCGCCGTATTGAAGCAAGAGTTGGGCATCAAGAACCCGATGGCGATTCCGCGAGTCGACAAGATTGTCATCTCCATGGGATTGGGTAGCGCCATCTCCGAGAAGGGCAGAATCGCCGCCGCTCAAAAGGAGCTGGCGCTGATCGCCGGCCAGAAGCCGCTCGTCTGCAAGGCAAAGAAGAGCGTCTCGAACTTCAAGCTGCGCGAGGGTTATGACATCGGTCTGAAAGTCACGCTCCGCGGAAAGCGGATGTATGAGTTTCTGGATCGCCTGATTGCCATCGCGATTCCTCGCGTTCGTGACTTTCGGGGACTGAACCCGAACAGTTTCGACGGTCGAGGCAACTACAGCATGGGCGTGACGGAACAGACCGTGTTCCCGGAAGTGGATCCGGACAAGGTGACGTTTCAGCAGGGAATGAATATCACGTTCGCAACGTCGGCGCGGAATGATCGCGAGGCACGCGAGCTTTTACAAAAACTGGGCCTTCCGTTCCGCAAGACGGATACGGACAAGGCTGCTTAACGAAAGTGAACATCGCCGGCGATGCCGGCGGAAGCGAGACGCCCTATGGCCAAGACGTCGTTGATCGTCAAAGCACTGCGAAAGCCGAAGTTCAAGGTACGCGGTTACACGCGTTGCCAGATTTGCGGCCGCCCCCGGGCGGTGTATCGCAAGTTCATGCTGTGTCGGATCTGCTTCCGCAGTCTCGCCCACGAAGGAAAGATTCCGGGCGTGCGCAAGGCCAGTTGGTAATTCGAAGACGAAGGCGCAATCGCCGAAGGATTTTGATCGATGTGGAGTGACCCTGTCGCTGACATGCTAACGCGGATTCGCAACTCGGCCCGTAACAAGGCCAAGCACGTGATGATTCCGCGCAGCAATATTAAGTGTGCGATCGCCCAGGTCCTCAAGGACGAGGGGTTCATCGAAGGCTTTGACGAGATCGATGACGGCGTTCAGGGGAAGATTCGCGTCTCCCTGAAGTACGGACCGCGCGGCGAGATTGTTCTGAATCAGCTGAAGCGCGAGAGCAAGGGTGGGCGACGGCTGTTTGTCGGCGTCGAGGAAATCCCGCAGGTGCTCAATGGTCTGGGGATTGCGATTCTTTCAACGAGCCGCGGCGTGATGAGCGATCGCAAGTGCCGTGAGCAGCGTGTGGGCGGCGAGTTGTTGTGCACAGTGTACTAGGCGTCGGGCTGGACCACGGCGAACAAGACGAAGGCTGAAGACTGATGTCGCGAATCGGCAAGAAACCAATTGAAATGCCCAAGGGCGTAAAAGTGGACGTGAATGGTTCGACCATTTCCGTCACAGGTCCCAAGGGGAATCTGAGTTTTGCGCATCCGCACGGCGTGTCTGTGAAAGTGGACGGCGGCAATGTGTGCGTCGATCGAAGCAGCGATATCCGCGAGCATCGCGCATTCCACGGGCTGACACGGGCGTTGATCAACAACATGATCGTCGGCGTCACGCAGGGCTACACGCAGAAGATGGAAGTTTACGGCACTGGCTACGGCTGTGCGATCGCCGGCAGCTCGCTTGATCTGACCGTCGGCTTTTCGCACCTGGTCAAGGTGCCGATTCCGCAGGGCATCAAAGTAACGATCGAGATTCCCCAGGCGAAAGGTGACGAGACGCCGGCGAAGCTCACGATCGAAGGCATAGACAAGCAGCTCGTTGGGCAGTTCGCGAGAAACGTCCAGGATGCACGACGGCCTGAGCCTTACAAGGGCAAGGGCATTCGATACGAAGGCGAGCAGATTCGCCGCAAGGCAGGCAAGGCGTTTGCCGGAGCCGGCGGTTAGTCGAGCGGCATAAGGCGAAAGTAACGATGAAGGTACACAAGCGAACAGCATTGGCCCAACTGCGTCGGAAGCGACGCGTGCGAAAGCGCATCTTTGGAACGCCCGAACGGCCCCGATTGAGCGTCACGCGCAGCAACAAACAGATCAGCGTCCAGTTGATCGATGATCTGAGCGGAAAGACGTTGTGCAGTGCCGGGACGCTGACGAAGGCGACCAAGACCGACGGCGGCGGGAATTGCGGCGGTGCGAAGAAGATCGGACAGGCGATCGCTGAAAAGGCGCGAATGCAGAACATTCGGCAGATCACATTCGATCGAAACGGATACAAGTATCACGGTCGCGTCAAGGCGCTGGCCGATGCGGCCCGCGAGGCGGGGTTGGAGTTTTAGTTCGCCATCGCCCGGCGAGCCAGGCGTCAGGAATCAGTAACGAATGCAGACAAAAGCCCCGGACAAGCAGGCCATGAACCATGAGGATCGGCAGGGATATGACGACAACGTCGTCAAGGTCTATCGATGCTCGAAGGTCGTCAAAGGCGGTCGCCGCTTCAGCTTTGCCGCACTCGTCGTCGTCGGCGACAAGAACGGCAACGTTGGAATCGGCTACGGAAAAGCGAACGAAGTACCGAACGCCGTCGAAAAGGGCCGCAAGCGCGCGATGCGTGAATTGATGCCTGTTTCGTTGAGTGGTGGCACGATTCCGCACGAAGTGACGGGGCGTTTCGGCTCGAGTCGCGTGAAGATCCTTCCGGCGCAGTCCGGAACAGGTGTCATCGCGGGACAGAGCGTTCGCTCGGTTCTCGAGCTGGCCGGCGTGCACGACTGCCTGACAAAGGTCTACGGCTCGACGAGCCCGAAGAACCTTTGCAAGGCGACATTGAATGCATTGTTGTTGCTGCGGGATCGCGAAACTGTCGCGAAGCTTCGCGGCATCGAATTGCCCACGTACAACTAAGAGCGACGAATCGAAAATGAATATCACCGAAATAACACAGAAAGCCGGCGCGAGACCCAAGCGCAAGCGAGTCGGCCGCGGTGAAAGCAGCGGATGGGGCAAGACGTCCGGCCGCGGTCACAAGGGTCAGGGCCAGCGATCGGGTTACACGGCCATGTCGCTCCGCGAAGGTGCGAACTTTCCGTTTTTCCGCCGAATCCCGAAGTACGGCTTCAGCAACAAGATCTTTCGAACGGAATACCAGATCGTCAATGTTGCCGAGCTTGCCGAACGATTCGACAAGGGTTCGCACGTGACGCCGGCCGAACTCGAAAGCAAGGGCCTCATTCGAGACAAGAACAAACTCGTCAAGGTGCTCGGAGACGGCGAAATGACGGGGGCGCTGACTGTCGAAGCGCATCGGTTCTCTTCCACGGCGGAGAAGAAGATTGCGGCTGCCGGCGGCAGCGTGAAGTGGCTCGCCGATCGGCCGAAGAAGAAGTTTATTCAGAAGCCCAGGTGGCAGATTGCCGCGGAGGCCAAGGCCGCAGGCAAGGATGCCGGCAAAGCCGCGCCCAAGGGCGGCAAGGGTGAATCGAAAAAGTCGGCGAAGAAGGCGGACGGCGGCGACAAGCCAGCCAAGAAGAAGAAGCCGGAAGCTCCGAAGGGCGAAGCCCCGACCAGCGACGCGTCGGCGAAGGAATGCCAAGGAAAGCCTTTCCGCGTAAGACCTGATGAATTGCATCGGTCGGGCGCGGCAGGGATGACAGGCCGATGCTATCAGCATTTTTGAATATCTTTAAGATCCCGGATCTACGGAACAAGATTCTGTTCACGATCGGCTTGCTGATCGCGTATCGAATCGGGTTCTATGTTCCTATTCCCGGGATCGATCAGTCCTCGCTCGAAGAGCATTTCCGGAAGATGAGTCAGGGAGGTGACGGCAGCGGCCTCGCCCAGCTGACGGAATACTTCCAGATGTTCACAGGTGGTAACCTCCAGCAGAGCACCATCTTCGGCCTGGGCATCATGCCGTATATTTCGGCGTCGATTATCTTCCAGCTCCTGGGCACCGTGATTCCGGCGCTCGAAAAGTTGAAGCAGGAAGGTGAGATCGGCCGTCGCAAGATTCAGGAGTACACGCGGTACTCGACCGTCGTGATCTGCGTGATTCAGGCCTTTTTCTGGCTTCAGTACATTACGTCGCAGCAGCTCGTCTATCCGGAGTTCTCGGATTTCAGCGGTAGCTTTGTTGGTTCGACGATGTTCTGGTTGATCGGAATCTCGGGCATGACGGCAGGAACCATGTTTCTGATGTGGCTCGGCGAACAGATCGACGAGTACGGCATCGGCAACGGCGTCAGCCTGATCATCATGGCGGGTATTGTCGCACGCATGCCGGAAGCCGTGATCTACGTCTTCCAGAATGCGTCGCTCGACGTCAGTGCCGAAGGCAAGATGGGACCTGCCAAGATCCTGTTCATTCTGATTGCATTCGTGGCAGTGGTTGCGGGTTCGATTCTCATCACGCAGGGACAGCGTCGGATACCGATCCAGCAGGCCAAGCAGATGCGCGGGCGCCGGATGTTCGGCGGGGCCCGGAATTACCTTCCGTTGCGCGTCAATCATGGCGGCGTGATGCCGATCATCTTTGCCAGCAGTCTTTTGATTTTCCCGAGCCTGATCTTCGGATGGCTTTCGAACGCGTTCCCGGGCAGCAACCTGTGGGCGACGATGTCCGATGAGTTCCGAAGCGGCAACGGATTCCTTTACGTATTGACGTATGTCGCGCTGGTTTACTTCTTTGCATATTTCTGGACGACGGTTCAGTTCCAGCCCAAAGAGATGGCGAATTCGCTGCGCGATAACGGCAGCTTCATTCCGGGGTTGCGTCCCGGCAAGCGAACGGCGGATTATCTCGAACGAGTAATGACGAGGATTACCTACGTCGGCGCCGGGTTCCTCGCATTCATTGCGATTGTGCCGCAGGTGATTGCCGCCACGATGGATATACCGATTTTCGTGTCGTCATTTCTGGGCGGAACGGGATTGCTGATCGTCGTCAGTGTCGGTCTCGACCTGGTGCAACGGATCGAGTCCAACCTGATCATGCGGAATTACGGCGGTTTCCTCGGCCCTGAAGGCGGCGGTCGAATCAAGGGAGCCTACATGTGAATCTGATCCTCCTCGGTCCACCGGGCGCCGGCAAAGGAACGCAGGCGGTCCATATTGCCGAGGCGTTCGGACTCTTGCACCTGTCCAGCGGGGATATCCTGCGGCGGGAACGCAAGGCTCGAACCGAGCTTGGGCAGAAGGCTCAGGTCTACATGGATCGTGGCGATCTGGTGCCGGATGATCTGATACTGGCCATGATGGTTGAGCATTTCGGCCAGGCGAAAGAGAAAAACGGCTTTCTCCTGGACGGGTTTCCCAGGACGCTCGCTCAGGCGACGGGCCTCAAAAGCCGGCTTGAGAGCGCCGGAACGCGACTTGACCACGTCGTGAGCGTCGAAGTGGAAGATGCCGAGATTATTGCGAGATTGACAGGTAGGCTATACTGTCCTGAATGTGGTAGGACGTATCACGAATTATTCAGTCCGCCTCGGAATGCGGGCGTGTGCGATGTGAACGGCGAGAAGTTACTCCGCCGGAAGGATGATATGCCGGAGGTGGTTCGGCAAAGGCTCGAAACATACCATCGTGAGACCAAGCCGCTGATCGCCTATTACGGTGAACAGGGGCTTTTGCGCACTGTTGATGGTATCGGCGAGATTGGTGAAGTGTCTGAACGGATCAAAAAGGCTTGTCGGGCATGATGCGATTCGCCGGCAGGCAACAAGCGAAGGCGGCCACGGATCGAGATCCGTCAATGGCGCCGATGTTGAAGAGCGATCGAGAGATTGAGTTGATGCGCGCTGCGGGGCGGATCGTCCGGCGCGTGCATGAGACAATGCATGACCTCGTTAAGCCCGGCGTTTGTGCGTCGGAATTGGGGGAGGCGGCCGATCGGATCATCGCGGATGCCGGTGCCGAAGCGTTGTTTCGCGGCGTCAAGACGCCCAGTACGAAGTTTGCGTTTCCGTCCGCCATTTGTGCGAGCGTGAATGAAGTGGTTGTTCATGGTATCCCCGACGAACGTCGCCTTGTTGAGGGAGATATCATCGCCGTCGATTGTGGCGTGCGGCTCAAGGGGTATTGCGGCGACGCGGCCAACACCTATCCGGTCGGCCGGATTTCCGACGAGGCGCAGCGGCTCCTCGATGTAACACAGCAGACGCTGGAGTTGGCGATATCGGAGATGCGGCCCGGCCGCCTGTGGAGCGAAGTGGCTTCCCAGATGCAGGCATTCGTGGAGGCGGCGGGTTTTTCGGTCGTGCGGGAATTTGTGGGTCACGGCATCGGCCGCGAGATGCATGAAGAGCCGAAGGTGCCGAATTACTCGGATCGCGCCCAGCGAAAGCAGGATTTCGTGCTGGAGCCGGGCCTGGTGATCGCGGTCGAACCGATGGTCAACGCGGGCGGACGTCAAGTCTGTGCCGGCGATCGAACGGGTTGGCCGCAAGTGACGCGCGACGGAAAGCTGTCGGCGCATTTTGAGCATACGATCGCCGTGACGGAAAGCGGCGTGGATATATTGACGGACGGCCGATAGCCGAAATCGTCACGGCGTGTCCGGCGATTTGAGAAGACACGACGCAAAGGGAGCGTTAGCGATGAAAGTTCGATCCAGCGTCAAGCGGATTTGTGAGAATTGCAAGATCGTCAAGCGGAAGGGCGTGGTACGAGTGATCTGCTCGTCGGATCCGCGACACAAGCAGCGACAGGGCTAAGGCGCCCGCGGCGCAATATGAAACTCGCTCGGGAACAGAGCGGATTGGAGAAGTAACGGATGCCTCGTATCGCAGGTGTAGACATTCCGAACGACAAGCGCGTGATTGTGTCGCTGACGTATGTATACGGCATCGGCCCGGCATTCAGCCGCGCGATTCTTAAGGACGCCCAGATTGACGAGAACACGCGGGCCAAGGATCTGACGGAAGATCAGATCAGCCATATCGCGTCGATCATCGATCGCAACTACGTGGTCGAAGGCCAGTTGCGGCGTCAGGTTACCCAGAACATCGCGCGATTGCGGGATATTCAGTGCTATCGTGGACTGCGGCACCGAAAAGGGCTGCCGGTCCGCGGACAGCGAACAAAGACAAATGCTCGAACCCGCAAAGGCCCGAAGAAGACGGTCGCGGGCAAAAAGGGCGTCAAGGAACTGCGATAACGGCGAAGCCAGTGATTCGATCGGCGTCGAATCGACTTGGATTTAATCAGACCCAATAAGGAGCCGGCCAAGTGGCAAAGAGCGGCAAGCGGAAAATCAAGCGACAAGTGTCACGAGGAATCGTGCACGTCAAGTCGACGTTCAACAATACGATGATCACGATCACGGACATGAACGGCGAAACACTGTGCTGGGCATCGGCCGGCACAGTCGGATTCAAGGGAACTCGAAAGAGCACACCCTTTGCGGCACAGCGAGCCGGCGAGACGGCGGCGCAATCAGCGCGCCGCTACGGACTGGGCGAAGTTGAAGTCCGTGTGAAAGGTCCGGGCAGCGGCCGGGAGTCGGCGGTTTCGGGCATTCAATCCGGCGGATTGCGAATTCTCTCCATCGAGGATGTGACACCGCTGCCGCACAACGGCTGCCGACCTCGTCGGAAGCGGCGCGTGTAACGACGTCAGTTTTTGCACAGCGGATCAAGAAGAGCAGTAAGTGGCGCGGCAAGTGCGGCAGAGAATGGCGAGCGGGCTGCCGCAGCTTGAAATTAGATATACGGCAACATAGTGGCTTGTCCCGTTCGGCTTGGCCGGCGGACAGGTACCGCGGTTCGGAGACAGAAGGGATTTCATCCCGTTAACTCCGAATCGGGAGGTCGAACAATGCGAATTCGATGGCGAGGACTGGAGCTGCCGACGCGCGTGATGCGCGACGAAGCAGCAAGCACGGATGTTTATGGTCGATTTGTTGTAGAGCCATTTGAGCGAGGCTTCGGAACGACAGTTGGAAACAGCCTGCGACGGATTCTGCTGAGCAGTCTTGAAGGTGCGGCGGTGACGCACGTCCGTATCAAGGGCGCCGAGCATGAATTCTCGAGCCTGACGGGTGTGCTCGAGGACGTCACGGAAATCATTCTCAATGTGAAGTCCGTCGTCGTGCGCTCGACGAGCGATGCGCCGAAGACGATGAAAGTGTCGGTCAAGGGCAAGGCCGGCGAGATGGTTGAAGTTCGGGCGAAAGCGATCGAATGCGACGCGTCGACGGAAGTCATCAATCGGGATCTGCTCTTGTGCACGTTGACAGACGCCGTTGACTTCGAAATGGAAATGACAGTCGGCCGCGGACGAAGCTATGTCACGGCCGAAGAAAACAAGGGCGACAGCGAGGAACAGGAACTCGGATTGATTCCGTTGGACTCCGTTTTTTCGCCGGTCTCCCGCGTCCGTTATCGCGTCGAGGACACGCGCGTTGGCCAGCGGACGAATTACGATCGGCTGATTCTCGAAATCTGGACGAACGGGACAGTCAGTCCCGAGATGTCCCTGGTCGAGGCCTCGAAGATTCTTCGAAAGCACCTTAACCCGTTCGTGCAGTACTTTGAACTCGGCGCCGCGATGGCCGCCGAGGGCGACGAAGAAGAGACGATGCAGGCGAGCACCAGTGCGGACGCCGGCAAGTTGTCGATGCCGATTTCGGCGCTTCAGCTTTCTGTGCGATCCAGCAACTGCCTGTCGTCCGCGAACGTGCAGACGGTCGGCCAATTGGTCACTTACGATGAGCCCGGTTTGCTGCGGCTTCGAAGCTTCGGCAAGACGTCGCTTCGAGAAGTGAAGCGAAAGCTCGCGGACATGGGTCTGAGCCTGAAGGCGTCGGACCAGGACGGCATGCACGACGACGAGGACGACGACGACGATGATGCGATTTACCCGTCGCCCGGCCCTTTTGGGCCGTTTACGGGAACGTCGAAGGTATCAGGAATCGCCCCCCTGGATTCGGGGTCGATGAACGTGCCGCCGACGCATGCACCGGCGCCCCACACGCCGCCGGCGGAGCCCGAGACGAGTCCGGATCAGGGCGTCGAGGCGACGTCGGAAAACAACAACTAGGCAATTGCGAATCCGTGTTGGATTTCGCGGGATATCGAAAGACGATGCGAGTGCGTATCACTCGTATGCGATAGGACGAGACGGCCATGAGACATCGAGTAGCCAAAAAGCATTTGTCCCGAACGGCGTCACACTTGAACGCCATGCGACGCAACATGGCGCAGAGTTTGATTCAGCACGGGCAGGTTCAGACGACGCTTCCCAAGGCTCGAGAAACGCGCCGGTTCGTCGAGAAGCTGATCACGATGGCCCGGAAGGGCACGATCGACGCCCGTCGTCGCGTTGAGTCGATGCTGCAGGATCGGGCGATGCTCGATGCGGAGCATCAGGACAAATACGACCAGATGACGGATGCACAGCGCCACAAAGTGATGTTCGCGCGTTCAGGTCGGCGACATCGAACCGGCGTCGTTCCCGCCAGCTACAACAAGAAGAAGATCCCGTTTGTGGCGACGTCTGTCATTCACAAGCTGATGACAGAAGTTGCGCCCGGCTACAAGGATCGTCCGGGCGGATACACACGGATCATCCGACTTGCCAAGCGCCGCATTGGTGACAACGGCGAGCTGGCGATCCTTCAGTTGGTCGACCCGAATGAGGCGCCGGCCTCCGCCGACAAGAAAAAGTCCTCGGGGAAACGACGCGCGAAAATCAACGCGCGGATCGACTACCTCGAGGGCAAGAAGGCGCGGCGCAAGCCTGGCACGAAGAAGTCTCCGGCCAAGAAGCCGGAATCCGACGGTGCTGCCGCAGAGTCCGGCGGCGATTCGTAGAAATTGAATGTGTTGGAGTTCATGCCGACGTATCAGACTCGGCATGGACTCCGTACGCTCAATGACGGCGAAGCGAATCATGTCGAATCCGACAGATTGCATTTTCTGCAAGATCGGATCGGGCCAAATCCCGTCGGCCTGTGTCTGGACGTCGAAGGAGGCGATTGCGTTTCTCGATGTGAATCCGCTTGCCGAAGGTCATACGCTTCTCATCCCCAAACAGCATTTTGCGGACTTGCGAGATATTCCCGCTGACTTGCTCGGTCGGATGCTCGCACAGGCGCCGAAGCTTGTCGATGCCATTGTCCGGGCGACCGGCGCGTCGGGTCTGAATTTCCTGCAGAACACGGGCGCATCCGCTGGACAGGCGGTCTTCCACGTCCATTTTCATTTCATCCCGCGCCAGGCGAACGATGGTCTCGGATTTCGATGGAATGCCGGATCGTACGAGCCCGGGCGGGCCGACGCGCTGCAAGCAGCAATCAAGGCGTGGCTATAACCACGGACCTGTCCGCGCAATCGATGCGGCAGCGTTGCGCGTTGTAACAAATCTGAATCACAATCCGTGATCGCCTTGCGATGTATCCGATTATTGCACGACAATAGTAACACTGGGCAATGACGATCGACCGACGCGCCGATGTGCGTGATCGCTTCGGCAAAGGGATTTCGATATGCGGATTTGTTGGGTTTTGGCAATTGTCACTTTCTGGGTCGGTCAGTCCGTTCATGGGGGCGTTGAGAACCCCTATCGGATGGAAAAGCACGATCGATACTACAAGGACCTCCTGAAGCTTCACTCCGGCGAAATGCGTACCGGCAAGATTGTGGAATGGTCCGACCAGATTCTGATCTATGACAATGCGGGAACGTCGTCGGGTGTCAGTGCCAACGACGTCGATTGGGTCCAGTTTCGTCGAGAGGCGGTTCATTCGGATCGATTGCTGCTTCCGGATTTGACAGTTGCATACGTCGAGCGATTGCCGCGTGCGACGAGCTGGCACGCCGGCGTGACGACGCGCAACGGCGTTGAGACGATCAGTGACGATCTCAAGTCGATGTCGTCCCGGCCGTCCCCCGGGGACAACGTGACATTTCGCGTACACGTTCTCAATGCGGGTTCCAAAATCTCGATGCCCGTGTCGTGCGACGCGTCGATCGACGGCCATG
>JAJDEC010000086.1 GCA_029259995.1 Phycisphaerae bacterium | reverse complement strand
CACTCGTGACCTACACAATCCAGGTCGCCGGCGTCCGAGGTCAACTCGTCGATGCCCTGGCGGACCTGGCGAGAACCTATGACATCGTCGCGCGGCACAAGATGGCGCTCGTGCGTATCCTGATCGGTCCGATCGTCATCTTCCTTGTGGGCGCCGTCATCGGCATTGTTGTTCTCTCTCTGATGTTGCCGCTGGTCAGCCTCATCAATTCGCTCACTGGCGGTTGAGGCAACGCAATTTGTTCCAACAGGAATTTTGAGAACCCATGCTTTACATAGCTCCAATCGTCATTCTGTTCTTGGTTTTCTCCACGACGCTGATTCTCATGATTTTCGCATCGAAATTGAAACAGATGAAGAGCGCTTCATTCATCAGGCACGTTGCATTCATCGTTCGCCATAATCTGCCGCTCGCACAGTCGATTCAAATGACGTCCGTTCGTGAACCGACCGGCAACGCATACTTCTTGCGCCAGTTCGCCTGGATGCTCGGCCGCGGTCTCCCGTTCAGCGAAGCAATCAGCAAGTCGTGGCCCAAGTGCACCGCCGTCGATCGATCCATCATTCAGGCCGCCGAACAATCCGGGACGATCCCCGACGCGATTTCGATCATCAGCGCAAGACGCGAGCGCATGGCAAGCACAAGAGCGGCAGCCGATCCGTTTTCCTTCGCCCTGCCACTCATGTCGTTTTCGATGTGCCTGATGTGCCTGCTTTGGTTTGCAGTCTTCGCGGTTCCCAGGTTCGTTGTCGTCATGGAGGACTTCGATGTAACGACGCCGTTGTTCTCATCGGAGATCCTCCTGTCCGGCGTCATGACGGAGAGTTCGCCAACAACATGGTATGGCATGCTCTTCCACGGCGTCATCGTGACGACGACGCTCTTCTGCATCGCCTGGCCGATTGTCATGCTCATCCGCGCGCCGCTGGGACGCGTGACGTTGTTGAGCAACGCCCGGGACACGATTCGCTGGTTGATTCCATTCTTCCGCCGCGCCGCCATCGCCGAAGCATGCATCTATTCACTGCCGACGATTCGAATCGCGGCAGCCGCGGGCTGGCCGCTGGATCGCGCGATCGATCTGGCCGCAAGTGTGAGGACCAATTATTGGTGGCGGCGACGTCTTCGAGCCTGGGCCGTCGCCGTGCGCGCAGGTCAGGATGCCGTCGGCGCTGGACGCATCGCCCGCCTGCCGGAATCGCTCCTTCGATATGTCGGCGTCGGCGTGCGCGATCGGAATTTCGAAGCGCCGCTCTTCGCCGCCGAGCAATACTTCGTCCTCTTGTTCGACCGACACAAACGCGCAATACGCATGGCGATGTCGATCGCCGCAACGCTGATGACGGGGCTCCTCGTTGCGAGTATCTGCGCAGCAATCCTGTTGATGCTCACATCAATCATCGATGCATCGGCAAGCCAATGGTGGGAACTATGATGAAACCGCTTCGACGAGCCGTCCTTCAGCTGGAGGCCATCGCCGCGCTCATCACGATCATCGTCGTGATCGGCGCATTCACGGCCGGCATGCTCGGCCTCGCCCGATCAAGCCACGACCTCATCGCACGCCAACAGGCCACACTCGCCGCCGAAGCCGTCCTTAACGACATTCGCAACGGCGCCACGGCAGCGCCCGAATCACTCAAGAAAAGTTTTCAGCACTTGGAAATTCAAATCGAGCGCACACCCGCTTCCGGCGACTTTGCCGGATTCGATCGAGCGACAGTCCAGGTCGACGCGTTCACCCATGGCCGAAAATCGGCGAGCGTCCGACTGAGCGGGCTCGTCCAGCAGGAGGCTGTTCGATGATCGGAACTCGACGCCGGACCGTGCGCGCATTCACGCTGCTCGAAGTGATTGCCATCCTGCCCCTGCTGGCGATCCTGCTGGCGACACTCACCTGGGCCCTCGCGTATCAACTCAAGATCTCCCGTGGCCTGGCCGATCAAGCCAATCGCCAGGAAATCATGCATCGCATCCTGCGTTCGATGCGAGCCGACTTTCTCGCCGCCAATCACGTTGGCATCGCTGCCTTCGAAGAAAATCCGTCGGTCCCGAATATCCTCTCGGAATTGCAGGACCTTCCATCGCAGGCGGATGACACGCATCGCGCACTCGATGCGACGATCACGCTCTCATCCGACGTCGGCGTCGTGACCTACTACCTGATCTCCGAGACGGCCGTTGTCCCGCGATCTGAAGTTTCGACGCTCGCCGACGCCCCGCCCACATTCTTCCTGGCTCGGCTCTGCCCGAAAGACGACATTCCCCATCGCGTCTGGTCCCTGCGGGACCTGTTGATGCACGTCCATCCAGGCACCGTGGATAGGATCGCTGCCGGCGCAACAACGATTCGTCTCACCTTCGAAAGTCGCCAGGCACTCGACGTGCGAGCCCCCATCCGACGACGTTTTGATACCACACTGCGAGTAGGAGGCGCACGATGAACCACCGCCAACGTCGAGGACACTTCCTGCTGATTTCACTGTTCGTCGTCGCACTGATCGGTGTCACGCTCATGATCGGCGGCAAAAGCTATCACGCGCTGGCAGTTCGAACCCGGCAAGCGGAACTCGACGCAGCCGTCGCGCAACGCATCGCCGATGCGAGACTGTGGATCGATCTTCATCCAGACAGAGTTGCGGCGATGCGACCGGGCGAGACGATCACGCTCGAGGTCGACGAGACAATTGCTGGTTCAACCGAGTCGACATTGAAGATCTCGCATGACGACAAGATCAATGCGACGCGCATCAGAGCACGCCTTTCCTCCGGCCGCTGTGCATCCCAGCTCACGATTGTCCTGCCCCGCTTAGAGATCGACGAATGAACCCGCTGACGATGTTCGGCCAGAACATCAGACTCTTTATCGGAATTCTCGCATGCATCGGCGTCGCCATCGCCATCGGACTCGTCATCTACATTGCCGTCCGCGTCATTTACGCGTCTCGGCAACAGCGAACAAATGTCGCCCGTTTCGAGAAATCCAGGCTCGACGCCCGCGGCAATCCCCTTCCACCCGACGGAATGGGCGTCTGTCAGGTGTGCGGAAAAGCCCTGCCGAATGTCTTCTTCCTTCCCGACGGATCGCGGCGCTGCCGCGCATGTCCCGACGCCCCTGACCTGTAAACATGACTTTGTGACTGCCGAGTGAATAGGATAGTTCATGGCATCGATCAACGAACCGAATCCAGGTGCCGAAAAGCACCTCGATCAGACGCCTGGCGATCTGATCATCGAACCGTCTTCACCAGCCAAGGAGCCACGGCACTTGTCCAACAAACTCAATCTCGACACGCCAGCCTACGTGATCAACGGAGATCGCAAACTGAGCATGCTCGATCTGCTCGACTACTTTCAGCAGATGGGATCCCTGCGCGTGTCCGATCTGCACATCAAAGTCGGCAGCCCACCGCTCTATCGCGTGGACGGCAACTTGCAGAAAATGAAAGGACCGCCCCTCGACGGTCCGACCGTTGAGAGTTTCGCCCGCTCGCTCCTGGCCGATCGCGAATACGAACGGCTGATCCGTGATCGCTCCGTCGATAGTTCCTGCTTCACGGAATTCCTCCAATTCCGGCTCAACTGTTTTTACGACACGCACGGCATCGCGATCGCCGTCCGCGCCCTGCAATCGACGCCGCCCCCCGTCAATGAAATCGGCTTCCCCAACAACGTCTGGCAGGACATCGTGCGCAAACAACAGGGCCTCGTCCTCGTCACGGGAACGACCGGCGCCGGAAAGAGCACGACGATCGCGTCTATGATCAATCACATCGCGCGAACGCGAGCGTGCCGAATCATCACGCTCGAGGACCCCGTCGAATACCAGCTGCACAGCAATGTCGCGCTCGTGTCACAGCGCGAAGTCGGCCGCGATGTCCCGAGCTATGAACGCGGTCTGCGGGACTGCCTGCGCGAAGATCCCGACGTCATCTTCGTGGGCGAAATGCGAGATCGGGACTCTGCCATGTGGACACTCACGGCGGCCGAGACGGGACATCTCGTCTTCTCCACGCTCCATACGCGCGACGCCCGCGGCACGATCACGCGCGTCCTCGACCTGTTCCCGCCGAACCATCAGGACGAAATCGCGAGCCAGCTCTCCCTCGGCCTCAGCCACATTCTCTCGCAAAAGCTGATCCCCCGCGCCGACGGAAAAGGCCGCATCGTCGCCATGGAGGTCCTCAACAACATCTACGCCGTCTCGAATCTGATACGCCTGAACAAGCTGGAACAGCTCTACTCTCAGTTGCAGACAAAGACGAAGGACATGAGCGAGGAACGCATGATCACGCTGGAAAAATGCCTGGCCGGCCATGTTCGCCGAGGGCTCATCACGCCCATGGAAGCCGAAAAGTGGGCCAACAATCCGATCGCGTTTGTCGAGGAAATGCAGCACTGACGGCGTGAGCGTCGTTGAGATCCATGCGCCGTTGCCTGCGAAAACGGCATCATCGCCGCCGATACCCAGGCACGCTACTCGGCTTCACGATCCCGCTTGCGGTCATTGTTATAGCGAATCCCCAGATTGAGAATCCGCTGAATGAGATCGTCGAATTCGATGCCCTTCTCTCGCGCCGACTCGCAGAAATCCTCATCATAGGCGAGATCAGGGTTCGGATTCGGTTCGAGCAGATAGACTTTGCCATCGTCCGTCAGCCGAAAGTCCATTCGCGCGTATCCGTTCAAGCCGAGAATCCGATAGACGCGCCGCGCCATCCGCATGATCTTGCTTTCAACGCCGGCCGGCAGATCCTTCGCCGGCCCCATCGTGATGCCGCGCTTTTCCTGATAATCGTAATCCCACTTCACGCGCGCCGTCGCAATGGGATATGTACCCGGCGCCATCTTCTCGAAATACAACTCCCACAACAGCAGCGCTTCGACCCGGTTGTTGCCGATCAGGCCGAGGTTCAGTTCGCGTCCCTGGATATAGGCCTCGGCGACGGCGTCCGTGCCGATCTGTTCGTGAACGTATGCGACGCGTTCGGCCAGCTTCTCATCCGAATTGACGATCGACGCCTGCGAAATGCCGACGGATCCGTGCTCCGTCGCCGACTTTACGATCAGCGGAAACTCGAGCTTCTTCGGCCGCCGCACTTTTCTGCCACGCGGGAATACGGCGAATTCCGGAACCGGAATCCGATGATAGCGAAGCACTTTCTTCGTCATGATCTTGCGATCGGCCAGAAGCAGCCCCGCGGGATTGCAGCCCGTGAAGGCCTGACCGATCAGCTCGAGATAGCCGAGCAGATACGGAACGTAGATCCCCTCGCCGCGAAATTCTTCTAGAAGATTGAACACGACGTCGGGCTTCCATGAATACAACACGCGCCGCACATCCGTCATGTCTTCCGGCGCGGCCAGCGTGCGCACCTCGTGGCCGAGATGCTCCAGCGCCGTCACGACGTCGTATTCCGTCTTGATCGCCTTCACCTCGGACTCGGGCATGCCGTCCAGCGAGTCCGGCAGCTCGATATCCTGATGCGTTAAGACAAGGACGCGGAGCTTCTTCATAGGGCAAGTCGATGTTCGTTGCTGTGAATGTAGTTCGTCACCTGCATCGTCAGCAGGATGGCCAGTTCCGTCCTCAACTCTTCCGCCGGTCGATGCACGCGCAATTTCAGATCGCGGCATCGTCCGATCATCTCGCGGAGAATCTGGTCGACCGTGTAGGCGTAAATGCCCGTCCAGTCCGCCACCCGATTCCGAACCCGAGCTCCCGTGCTGCGCAAAAACTGCGACGCCGGCGGACACTTCGCATGCTCTGGGGCCTCGGAAAACAACCGTCGCAGATCCCTGTCGTAAAACGCCGGATAGTCCGTCCCGTATCGCCCCTGCTTCTCTTCGTAATACTCGCGTAGCGTCATCTTCAGCGAACTCAGCGGATCGGACTTCTCCCGCGTTGTGAGCATCGGCGGTCGACCGGCAAGTTCATTCATCAAATCGTCTAAATACTCCAGCTTTTTCAGCGCCGGCCAGTTCCGATAACGCCGACGCCACATCGTCCCGGGCCGCAGCCATACGGCGAACGTCTCCGCAAAGTCCTCCGTCGGATGACTCTGCGCATAAAACCAATCGAGATGCAGCACATAATCCCGGCTGAAAGGCCTCGGGCGATAGTGGGTCGGATACGGTTTCGACGGATTGCCGAAGATCTTCCGCCATCTAGGTCGTCGCGTCAGTTTGAACGCCACTTCGATGGCATGTCCCGCCTCGTGTCGCAGCAGCTTCATGCAGGACGTCTTCGTACCGCCCTCAATGTCCAGCATCATCTTGTCTTCGAGCCGCATCAGGCGCGGATGCGCAAGATAGAACGGGATCGCAATCCCCGGAACACCGTCCGGCGAGAACCACTCGCTGCTCAACCAGCAATGCGGACGGAATCGCAACTGCCGATCCGCCAGTTCGTCATACAAACGTCGAATACATGGCGCCAGCCACGTGTCTTTGATCGAAAGCTTCAAATCGCAGAGGCGCAGATCCAACAATTGACTGTCGTCCATCTTGTCGAGCGATCGCGCCGACGGTCGATGGGGCCTGCTTTTCGACGACGTCTTTGAGGAAATGATCGAACTCCTGTTGTTGAGCGCCTGAAGTATTCGGATTGTCACGTTGAATCGTGACGTTTCGCGGGCAACTTGAATAGCCATTGGGCGTCACGTCATGAGGCACGCCGATTCCGTTGTCGCCGGACTACAGATCCAGCGGCTCCCATTTGAAGTCCGTCTCCCATTGTGGATCGTTCAGCGCATAGTTCCGAAACGCCTTCGATACGCGATCCGACGAATGCGGTCCGTCCGCGGCCAAAAAATGCCGGTCCGTGTCGCCCGCCTGATACTCAAGCACGAATCCACGGATAACGTCCCCGGCCGCCTGCATGTAATTCATTTCGTCGCGAGATAGAATGACGAATGAATCGTCGCCTTTCATCGCGCCGATCGCCTCGGCAATCTGCCGCTCAGTCGGGTTGTCGATCGGCCCGCCATCTTGCCTCTCTAATCGCATCCGTCGCTCCTTGCTCGAGTCCATGCCGCACACCGTCCCAGCTTGCGTGCGTTCGAGGGGCAAAGCCTAACATGTTAAACGTCCGCAAACCACGGTTTTGTCGACTTTCCGTCGCCCCGGCCGGGACCGACATCCGTCGCCCGGATGCCGCCGTCTCCGATAACGCAACTTGTCGAAAACCATAGCTCAATCGACCGACCGATCGGGACGTTTTCACTCGGGAGAACCCGATCGCGCCGTCTGTCCAAACGCCGACGACGACGGACTCCGCGATGCCCATGATGGCACGCAACATTGGGGAATGATCATGACGTCCGAACGCTGCAAATACTCCGCCATACTGACCATTTCCGTGCTGGCAACGCTTCTGGGCGGCCTGACAGGATGCTACGATCCGGAGCCGCAGAACTGGAGCTACACCGGACCGCGCGTCTATCTCATCACGGGACAGGACAACGAACGCTCCGAAGGCATCTGGGAGATCCAGCGGGCCCTCGACGACAACGAAATCAACGCCACCGTCCTCGAATACGAGGACTGGCTCGACGTCGTCGAAGACATCGACTGCGATCCCGACGAAGAAGTCATCCTCGTCGGCCATGGACACGGCGCGTTCCTCGCCACGCAGGTCGTTCGCCACTACGCCCAGGAACACAAGTCCAAGCACATCGAAGCCATCTACGCGATTGACGCCTACAACAAGGATTGGCCGCACAATCTCAAGGAATGCGGTCGCTGGGACCCGCACCATCGCCCCATGGCGATGCCTGTCGGCCAGAACGCCCTCAAAGTGCGAAACTACACGCAGAATCACTCGGACAGCCGCCGATGGGGCTCCGATCTCGCCAGTACCCGCGCGTCGGGGCTGGCGTCTGAACATCCCTACTACTGGTATGACGACTACTGGACACGCCAGGATCACGCCGGCCAGCGGCTCTTCCATCGCGTGAACGGCGACGGAATCGTGCACGAGACGATTGACAATGACGAGGCCCTCGTCCAACGTATCGTCAAGTTGTGCCGGAAGTCGGCGCTGTCACCGTTCCACTACACACCGGCGGAACACCATCCGTATGTCGCGCCAAACCAGCCGAAGCACCAAACACACGGGCCGCGAAAGATCTACTGATTCGAAGCCGGGCGAACCGGCGTCGATCAAAGGGGCGAACGGACCTTCCTGGCACCTCACGATCGGGATGGCGATCCTGGCCATCGTGCTGACGTTCGCTTCGACAAGCCCCATCTACACGATTTCGAAACTCACGATCAATCCGCGCGGCATCCTCGCGGCACTGGTCGAATCCGACTACGTCGCACTGAATCGCCGTCCGGAAAACGCCATGCCCGGCAAGCCGACCTTCGCGGCCATCGTTCGTCAGTACAGCTCGGCAGCGACACAACGTGAGTCCGTTCGCAACTATCGGGCTGTCAAGCAGGCACGCGACGCGTATGCCATCGCAGTCCATGAGAATAGACCGCCCTCACAAGCGGATCTGGGCGCCGCCGCGGCCGCCGCACAAGTCGATCGATATAACTTCGTGTCACGGCTGCTCCTCGCCGCAATCCTCGACGGCATGCGCGAATCTCAAACCAGCCCGGCCGATCGACTCGCCGCCATGGAAAATGTCTTCGCGGCCTCACCGATCCAGACCGCCTGCACCACCTACGACGACGAATATCGCGACCAGCTCCTGAAGGCATTTGCCGCGAGTAATCTGCGCCCCGACATCGCTGCGTCCATGGCGAGCCAGTGGTACTCGAACGTCTGGGACTATCGCTCGATCTGGTTTTCCATCCTTCCTCCACTGACGGACCAACTCATGGCATTGCGCGACGATCTCGCCGCGGCTGGCGACGCCGAAGGGGCCGCACGATGCGAACGATGGCTCGCCCGGTTCTGCGTTGGCCTGATCGACACGTCGAACGACACGGCCGTCCAGTGCCTGGCCGGCGACTTGCTCGCACATCATTTACACGACAATCCCGGCGTCGCCAAACCAATGCGACGACTCGTGGATACCCATACATCGACGGCTCGCTATCACGGCGCCGACTGGGCCGCACAAATCAAAAGCAACGGCGATTCGCCTCAGGCGTCCCTGGCGCCCGGCGAGTATGAATCCGCCTTTGAACGACTGGTGCTCTATGCGATCTTCATTGGCTTTGCGATGAGTGCGGCGCTGGCCTTCGTGTTCGGCGTTGCCTCCGCGTTGACGCCGACCGACACGTCGACACCCCAACTGCATTCGTCTCGAAAGCCGTGGCATCCGTTGGCGCGACTCATCCTGATCGTCATCGCGATTCCGATGCTGCTTGCGATTCTGAACGCGAATGTCATCGGCCCGAATCAGTCGTTCTATTCTGAATCCCTGGCATTCGCCGTCATGCAGGCCGTCGTCTTCCTTGGAATGAGTGTCATCCTGATGCACGCCGCCTGTTCCGCGTGGCCGGATCGAAATATCGCGGCGCGAATCCGACGCATCTGGCCGGCGATCCTGATGTTTGTCGCCTGCGGAATGTTCCTCGCCTTGCCGGCCGCCTCTGCGGCCCGGTTACTTCGTTCCGTCAACTACGCCGTCCCGCAAAATCTCTGGTCCGCCGCAGCCATGGTTCTGTTCATGATGTTTGCCGTCCTTGTGGCCCGTATTCCGGCAAGAATCCTCGCTCGAAGTGCCGCAGGCGCCTGGCTGTGCTTCGCCCTTCTCGCCTGCATCACGATGCGGCTCCATGTCAGCGCAGATCACGCCTATCAACGCGCCATCGTCGCCGCGCAACGTGATCCCATGGCCGCTCGAGTCGGACAGGACTGGAAGCAGGAATACCTCGAGCCCGTCAAGAAGGCCTTCACTCCCCCAATCCCATGATCGCCCAACTCATCAGCATCGGAAACGAAATCACCAGCGGTCAGACGGTCGACACCAACTCCGCCTGGCTCGCGCAAGAGCTGGCGGAATTCGGCGTCACGTGCGTCCGCCATCAGACGATCGCCGACGAACTTGAACCCATCCGTCACGCCATCGACGACGCCGCCGGGCGCAGCGATCTTGTCATCATCACAGGCGGACTCGGCCCGACACCCGACGATCTGACCCGACAGGCGCTCGCCGACGCCATGGGCGTCGAACTCCTGTTCCACGAGCCGAGTCTTGCGCATATCGAACAGTATTTCGCATTGCGCAAACGACACATGCACGAAGGCAATCGACATCAGGCCTATATCCCGAAAGGCGGCGATGCGCTGCACAACGAGCGCGGCACAGCCCCGGGGATCCGTGCGCATCTTCAGAACGCTGACATCTACTGCCTTCCCGGCGTCCCCAGCGAAATGCGCGACATGTTTGATGTCCATGTCCGACCCGTTCTCGAGAGTGAATCCCACGGCGACGCAACGCGGATTCACGTCCTTCATTCGATCGGTATGAGCGAATCGGAGATCGGCGAACGCCTGAAGGACATGATGCGGCGCGACAGAAATCCGACCATCGGAACCAGCGCCTCAGAACTTGTCATTTCGATTCGAATCGTCTCACACGCCGAATCCTCCGTCGAGGCGCAACGGCTTCTTCAGGCAGATGCAGCGGAAATCCGCGATCGACTCGAGAATACCGTATTTGGAGAGGCCGACGAGACTCTCGAATCTGCCGTTGGACGTATGCTCCTCGATCAACGAAAGACAATCGCAACCGCCGAATCCTGCACAGGCGGCCTCATCGCAAAATCGTTGACGGATCTCCCCGGTTCCAGTGCCTATTTCAAGCAGGCATTCGTCACTTATTCCAACGAATCAAAGACCGCCCTTCTCGGCGTTCCCGAAGCCCTGATCACGGAACACGGCGCCGTCAGCGAACCCGTCGCCCGCGCCATGGCGGAAAACTGCCGCACTCGAAGCGGAACAGACATCGCCCTCAGCGCCACAGGCATCGCCGGCCCCACAGGCGGAACGCCGGCCAAACCGATCGGCCTCGTTTACGTCGGAATCGCGTCGAAAAACGAAACCGTCGTCAAGGAACTCCGACTCGGCGAGAACATCACGCGCGCACAGGTCCGCGGCCGCACGGTGAAAGTGCTATTGAATCTTCTGAGACTGAAACTGCTGAAGCGCGAACGGCCCGACGCGGACTGATCCCGGGCGATGACTCGCGACGAGACCGCCGATTTCCACGATAACCGAAAACGCAATTCACCAATATCGAGACTGGCTTCGTTCATCATCCTCGGGATTCACTCCAAACGGCGGACCACTGGTGTTGAACGTCGCGTTCGAGCACGGCTATTAAGGCACTCAAAATTCTTGCCCAATCTCGAGATACTATTCGCACGCGATTTCAAGATTGGAATCTGCAATCCCGCGCTGCACTATTCGACCGCCCTTTGTCCAAACCAGTGCCCCATCCAACAGAATCCTGCTAGAATCCCGATCCCATGAGCGAACTGAGAATCCGCCCCATCATCGGTCTCGAAATCCATGTCCAGCTGGCGACGCAAACCAAGCTGTTCTGCGGATGCCGTCTGGAATTCGCGGCCGAACCCAACAGCAACACCTGCCCCGTCTGTCTCGGCCTGCCAGGCGCCCTGCCCGTGATGAATCGACAGGCCTTCGAATTCGCCGTCCTCGGCGGACTCGCCCTCGGCTG
>JAJDEC010000085.1 GCA_029259995.1 Phycisphaerae bacterium | reverse complement strand
GGCCGCCGCGGAAGCCCAGGTCCGAGGCTTTCTGCGCGAGCGACACAACCTGCGAGCGGATGACGAGGACGACTTCCGCATCTGGTCCGTCAGCGAAATGGCACAGATGAAAGAGGAATCCAGCGCGTCATTCGAATGGCTTCTGGGCATGATCGCCGGCGTTTCACTCGTTGTCGGCGGCGTCGGCATCATGAATATCATGCTCGTCAGCGTGACGGAACGGACCCGTGAAATCGGCCTGCGAATGGCCATCGGGGCCAATGGCTTCGATATTCTGCTCCAATTCCTGATTGAGGCCGTCATGCTCTGCACGCTGGGCGGCATCATCGGAATCTTTGTGGGCTGGGGCACCAGCACAGTCCTGACCAATTGGAAGGGGTACGAAACCGAAGTTTCAACATCGATCGCGATTCTGGCGCTCGGGTTCGCCTCGGCGACGGGTGTATTCTTCGGCTTCTATCCCGCATTTCGCGCGAGTCGACTCGAGCCGATGGATGCCCTGAGATACGAATAGGTGTTGGGTAAAAACGGACATGGGTCCAGGGACGGAGTGGGAAGTGTGTCCCTGAACCCATGTACTTTAGGGAAGGTAGGGTACTGTATATACGCACGAATGCAGGCTCGGTTCCACTTTCATTCGGCGTGATTTTTATTTACTCACAATTGGGTTTCCTGTCTCTCGGCTCAACTCGTACAGATTATTATATGCAACCAAGTGTCCGACCCCACGCGAAATAAATCTCTTGCCTTAAAGAACTTCCGTGGCCGTCGACGGCGCGAATCCATGGGGTTGGATGGGTAATTTATCTCGGAGCACGTGCCAATACGATGCGCATGATATTGAATAGCGTCGCTAACTCGTTAATTGGACACGAAGTTTGCCGGGTTCGAAGCAACGGATTGAACTCGCGAGACTGGATAACTTGAAAATTGGGTAATTCTCCGCCGCCTGGGCGCGCGCCATCGGCCGAATGCGGGCTGCCGACGATGATGCGAACTCCCCGGATACGAAGTACCTACAAGACAAACCATGAAAGCCAGCTTCTTACTCTTTGCGATCTCGAACCTGCTGCTGATGGCGACGACCGCCCTCACGGGCATGCTCGTCTCCGGCAGCACCGGGTATTCGCGTCATTTTCTCATGGGTGTCCTCACTGCGATGTTCACCTGTTTCGTTCACATCGTCCTGTTCATGTACTTCGTCGTGCAGCAGAAAATCATGCAGCAGGCGATCACCAATGACCATCTAGATCCATCCTTCGGCGAACGCGTTCAGACCTGCAAAACGAGGGCGCTGCGCCTGAGCGCCGCGGGTATCCTGACGATCATCCTGACCAGCATGTTCGGTGCAATGATCGAATCCGGCGGTGCCCCCGAAATCCACTTCATCGCCGCTTTTTCGACCTTGTTTGTCAATGCGTTCATTTTCTACTTTCAATTCGCATTGCTGGACGCCTATCGAACCGTCTTCCACGCTGCCTTTGACGAATAACGCCCCCTCGATCGCGTCGGCGGGATTCCGGCCGGGTATCATGAATCCATGAGCAAACGTTCTATGCCGATTGACGCCATTCGACGCCGACTCGCCCTTCTGACATGCATGTCGCTGCTTGGCGGCGCAGGCGCTTCGACGCTTCATGCCGCGATGGACGACGCCGCGCCGCCGTCGTTTGCGACGGCTCGCAGCCATTACCTCCACGGTCGCTACGACGAAGCCGCCGCGCAATATGCATCGCTCGCGAAATCACCCGACAACGAAATTCGGGCCGCCTGCGAACTGCGCAGGATCGACGCGATCCGCGGATTGCTCGACGCTGGAATCCGTCGCCTGAACTCGCTTGGCCCCAAGGGCGAAAAATCCGCCGACTGGCATTCCGCCATCGCGGATCTGTACGATCGGAAAGGCCTGTCCGAGAAAGCCATCGAACACGCCCGGAAAGCCGTCCGTCTCGATGTCGAACACCTCGAAGCGCATTTGATTCTGGGCCGCGTCTATGAACGCCTCGGCAAGTACAGCGACGCCCTCAAGTCGTATTCGATCTTCGATGACTTGATGACGTCCGGCGATCTGCCCGACACGCCCGAATCCCTCACATTGCTCGGGCGCGGCTTCTATCGCTACACCGTCCTGTCGAAACACAACGTCGTGCAGCGCGTCCGCCATGTGCTTCGCGAGGTCTACCAGGAAGCCTTCGATTACATTGACAAGGAATACTGGCCCGCGAGACTCGCCGCCGGAGAATTGCTGCTCGATCGCCACAATCTCCGAGACGCGGCCGACGAATTCGAGGCGATTCTCAAACAGAACCCCAGCGTCCCCGACGCCATCGTCGGCATCGGTCAAACCCGGCTTGAGGAATGGGATTTCGAACAAGTCGAGGAGCGCGTCGACGCCGCCCTCGCCATCAATCCCAGCCACGTCGGCGCCTTGATATTGCTCGGCGATTGCCGAATCACTGAACGCCGCTTTGTCGAGGCTGCCGAGATCGCAGAGAAAGCCCTCAATCTGAATCCTGAATCGCTGGAGGCCATGGGCCTGCTCGCCGGCGCCAAGCTGTGCCTTGGAGATGCTGCCGCCGCACGCCGGCTGGAAACGAGAGCGAAGGCCGTCTCTTCCGATCCCGCCCCGTTCCAGCTGAAAGTCGGAATCATCCTCGCAGCGCGTCGCCAGTATGACGCCGCCCATGACTATTTGTTACGGGCGACGAAAGCCGCACCACACTGGCCCACGCCGTTCGTCGAACTCGGCCTGCTCTGCATGGAATCGGGGCGGGAGACCGAGGCGCGACGTGCGCTCGAAGCGGCCCACGACATCGACAGCTTCAATCAACGGACGTTCGATATCCTCGGCCTGCTGGACGAGATCGACCAGTTCGAGCGCAAGGAAACCGAGCATTTCGTGATCAAATTCGATCGATCCGAAGACGCCGTCGTTGTCCCCTATTTCGCTGAGACACTCGAGGCCATGCACGAGGACATCTGCCGACGATACGCGACGACGCTCGATCGCAAGACGACGATCGAGCTCTTTCCGACGCACGAAGGCTTCAGCCTGCGCGTATCACATCGCCCCTTCATCGCAACGATCGGCGCCTGCACGGGCCCTGTCATCGCGATCATCGCGCCGCGCGGCCGGGCCCCGTTCGGCCACTACAACTGGGCCGACGTCCTCCGGCACGAATACACACATACCGTCACGCTGGCGGCGACGAGCAACCTGATTCCTCATTGGTTGACCGAAGGTCTTGCCGTCTTCGAAGAGCCGGCGCCGCGCGACTGGGGTCGCCTGCAACTGCTCACGGGCGCCGTCCGCCGGGAACAGTTGTTTTCGCTCGACAAGATCGACATGGGCTTCATGCGCCCCACGTTTCCCGAATCGCGCGCCCTGGCCTACGCCCAATCGGAATGGATGGTCGAATTCATTCAGCAGACGCACGGCGGCGATGCGATCCGCCAACTCCTCTCCGCATTCAAGGCCGGCAAGAATGTGGAAGCAGCCTTCGGCGATGTGCTCAGGACAACACCCCACACATTTGACGCCGCGTTCAGGAGATGGGCCGTTCGAGAAACCGACAAGTGGAACATTCCCTGGCTGAAAGAGGAACCACTCGAGGACGTGCAGAAACTCGTCAACGCCTCCCCGGAAGATGCGGCCCTGCTTGCAAGACTTGCCTCGGCGCAGTTCATTGCCGGAAAAAACAAGGCCGCCTTCGCGACGGCGGAAACATCGCTCGCCCAAAACGAGGACGAACCACTCGCCCTGGAAATCCTGTCGCGCATACTCATCGGCCGAATGATCGCGGAAGAGGACGCAACCAAACGACGCAAACTCATCGACGAATCGGAACCCCATCTTCGGGCATTGCGCCAACTCGCCCCCGACAACGGTACGGCGATCAAATACCTCGGATACGTCGAACAGGCGTGGGAGCAATGGCACGAAGCCATCGATCTGTACGAGGAGTACCAGCGACGATACCCGACGGATCCCGACACCTATCGCCGGCTCGCCGCCATCCACAAGCAACGACGAAACGACGGCGCCGCGCTCAAGCAGCTCGAGCAACTCGCCAGATTGCAACCCGACGATCCATTTATTCTGAGGCAGGTCGCGCAGATCCATGCCGAGGGCGGCAATCACGAAAAAGCCAGGGACTACTGGCTCAACGCGCTCCACGTGACGCCTTTCGACGTCGACATTCACGGCGCACTGGCGGACGCATGCCTCGCCACGGACGACCTGGCACGCGCCGAACGCGAATTCCGAATCGTCACGGAGATCCTGCCCGATGATTCCATCGGCTACGAAGGCCTCGCGGAAGTTTTTCGACGACAGGGGAACCACGAAAAAGCGGGGGCGTATGCAGAAAGGGCTCGCGCGCTGGGCGGAAGCGCTCCATCAGCCATGGATCCGACAGAATTACCCGATTAGCCCCCGGATCTAACAACTGCAGATCGCACACGTGTGCTATTCCGGTGAACTTCGACGGCGCTGTGGCGCCCCTGCCATCGCTGGCCGCACAAGATTCTGCCGGGTATGATCTCGTGCGATCGTCTCAGAACAGGACCGGCAAGAATATGCAGATAAGTCAGTTTCAGGAAGTAATCGAGAAGATGTACTCGGCGAAGGACCGCAAGCGCGGTTCCGCCGGCACGTTCCTCTGGTTCATGGAAGAAGTCGGGGAGCTGGCCGGCGCATTGGCCAGCGGTTCGCAGGCCGAGAAGGAAGGGGAGTTCGCCGACGTCTTCGCCTGGCTCGCAACGATCGCGAATGTCGAGGGCGTCGACCTCGAGAAAGCCATCGCCAAATACGCGAACGGCTGTCCCGGTTGCGAACAAATGGTCTGCGCCTGCGGAAGCGACGAGAAGCCCTGATTCGTCCGACAGGCCTCACTCGAAGCGAACGGGATCGCGCGAAACCGTCCCCTGGCGTCCCGACGAACTCCAACAAAGGCGAGATTCCCCATGAACGCCTCGCGAATGACACGCAGCCTGATTGGTGCCGTCGCCATCGTCACGATGGCATCGTCTGTCGTTGATGCCGGAATCTCCGTGCGGATCAATCGCGTTGGCTTGTTTGCCGGTGCACAGCAGAAGGTTCGCGACGGCGTCGTCACGTTTGTCGAAATCGGCGTCCGGAACCAGGGCGCCGCGCCATTCGAAGGCGTGCTTCAGGCGACGCAGACGGATCGCGACGGTGACGTCGTTGTTTCCGAACTCGTCATCGCCGTCACACCTGACGGCAACTGGGAATCCAAGGAAATCTACTTTGTCCCGAACATGCGCGACAACGATGGCTACATCGTCATCAAACTCTATTCGACCGACGGCGAACTCCTGGAATTCGCCGATCAGAACGGCGCTGCCGTCAAGTCGATCAAATCAGATCCCTATTACGATCAACCGGAAAAGGAATCCTTTCTGATTGTCACGATGATGAGCGGCAATCGACTCGTCCACGGTCAGTACCTCACTCAAGTGACTCAGGGGCTTGAAATCGGCGATACCGTCGCCGGCCGCGAAATCGAGGGCCTGGCCCCGCGAGAGTTGCCGCGCAAAGCGCAAGGACTCGACGCCGTCGATGCCATCATCTGGGAAGACGCCGATCCCGCTGAGATCACACCGGAACAGGCAGAGGCGTTGATCGGCTGGGTGCGCCAAGGCGGCAGACTCATCGTCAGCGTCGCATCACACTGGCAATCGATTTCGAAATCGCCCCTCGCCGAGATTCTCCCCGCGCAGATCGAGGATATTGAAGACGTCCGGGCGATCCCCGCCCTGAAGGGACTGGTTCGCACGCAATCCGTCTACGACGAGTTTGCCGAAATCATCAAGCGCGACTCCATCACGCGATGCCGAATGCGTCCGCACGCGGAGAGCGTCGCCGTTCCGTCGGAAACCAGGCCGGACAACTCGGACGCAGCTCCGGCAACGCAGGACCTGGAACCCATCGCGTATCGTCGATACGTCGGCCGCGGCATGGTCGTATTGCTCGGCGCTCGCCTCATGGATCTGCTCCCGCCGCCGAACGTTCAGGAGTACAACGAATCAGATTCCGCGAAGAGCGAGCGCAAGAAATTCGCGAGAACCGTCGAACGGGTCGTCGCCAGCAACCTCCTCGCGATTCCTCCGTTTCGCGAAGCCAAAGGCGATGTCTGGCAGATGGGTGCGCGCGAGAATCTCTACGGCACATTGACGCGAACGATCGGATTCAGTGCCGTCACCAGCCTGTTCCTCATCCTCGCCATCGGATTCACGGGGGTTTACACGCTCGTTGCCACGCTCGGAAGCTACTTCTATCTCAACAAAAAAGGCTGGACCAGCCACTGCTGGACGGCCTTTTCCGCCGTCAGCATCATCGGCGTCGTCATCGGTCTCGGCATGGTCTGGGTGCTGCGCGGCTTTTCGACCAAAGTCTGGCAGACGAGCATCGTTGATGCCCGTGCCGGCGTGAACTACGGCTACGGCACCTGCCTGTTCGGCGTGAAGACAAAAGACCACACGCGCCTCGATCTCAAACTGCCCGTCGGATATGAAGGCGTCTCGGCGGGCGCCGGACCACTCATCGCACTTCCGCAGTTGTCGGACCCCATGTCGGGCAGCGAGACCTCGTTTGTCGCCAGCGATACGTATCGGCTGACGCAGACCGCCACGCGCATCGAGGGCGTCCCCGTCCGCGCCACGCTGAAACAGTTCGAGGGCAGATGGCACGGCGAACTCGGTGGCACACTCGAAGCGAAGCTCATTTTCGACGATCGCACGGACCAGTTCCTGCCGGAAACCTATATTCGCAACGATTTGGGATTCGCCCTGACGGATTGCTATCTGCTGGAAGGCGATCAGGAGATTGCCGGAGAGTCTGGGAAGCTCATCAACGTGCGATGCCATCGCGTCGGAACGCTCGGCAAATCGGGAGCGGAATCAGAACTCGAAGGCGCGGCACTCGTGAAGCAATTCTACGAAACCGGTGATCTGGAAGCCGATGGCACACCGAAGATGCGGCTCCCGAATGATCTGTTGCTGCCGACGACCACGAAAACATGGCGATCCAGGGCAGGAATCGGGAGCATTTTCGGCGCGGGTAAGTCGATGTGGAATCAGCCGGACGACGTGTCGCTCACCCCGGTCCGGCTGCTTGCTGTGTACCAGCTCCG
>JAJDEC010000084.1 GCA_029259995.1 Phycisphaerae bacterium | reverse complement strand
ATCGTCGGCGGGCGTCTTCGCCCAGGGCGTTCAGTACTCGGCGCAGTTGACCGGCGTTTCGGCCGTAGCCAGTGCGGCCGGGCTCGCGTTCTACAGTTCGCGATTCGGCAGCAGCGAATTTGTCAGCGTTCGAGCCATCAACGGCACGTTTGCCGTCAATACCGGCGACCAGGGCGACAACGAGGATCGCGGTCGCGATGCTCAGGTATTCGTCAACGGCCAGGCGGCCTCCGTGAAGGGGCTGACGGCGAGCATTCGAACGGCGGGACTCGATCTCGTCACGGAACTCAGCCAGCCATTTGGCACGACGATCGGAACTGACTCCTTCGCAATCACCGGCGGTGGAGCAAACTTCCAGATCGGCCCGAACGTCAACGCGGACGGTCGCGTCAGCGTCGGCATCGAATCGATCACGACGGCCAACCTCGGTACCGTGCAGGATGGATTCCTTTCGTCACTGGGAACCGGCGGAATAGCCGAATTGTCAACGCCGGAGAATCTGCCGGCGGCAGAGCGCATCGTGTCGGCGGCGATCACACAGATCTCGACGCTCAGCGGGCGATTGGGTGGATTCCAGGCCAATCAGGTTGAAACCAACCTGAACAGCCTTCGAGTTGCACTTGAGAACGTCACGGCGTCGGAATCGGCGATTCGCGACACGGACTACTCGCAGGAAGTGGCGAACCTCACGAGGGCGCAGATTCTGCTCCAGTCCACGACGCAGACGCTCGGCATTGCGAATCAGATTCCGCAGTCCGTGCTTTCTCTGCTCGGATAATCGCGACGACTGGCCGACTAAGGTCATACGCCGCTTGAACTTCGGACTAATCAATTGAGGCGTGTGGCTTGGAGGAGGATCTTCCGGCCCACGCCTTGTTCCATTGTGTGGCCCGACTCCACCGATAAGTAAGGGGACGCGCCGAATCCAATGGAGACAAGTCCGCAGCCAATCGACGCGGATCAGGCCGTTTCGATGCAGAAGCATTTGCGGTGAGTCGCAGTCAACAATCTCGCCAATGTAGGAGCCACGCTGATGGCCTCGCAACCCACTGAGAATCGATCGTGCACGAAGCGCGGCGTCATTCTGACTTGTTACGTCGATGGCAAGAAGCGATTTCGTGCGTTGGCCGTGGACAACGATCGGCCGACGGCGCCACCGACCGTGGATTCGTCGTCCGCGCCGACCCATCGCGCGACGAATGTGTCGCTGGTACTCGGCCTCCATCATCGAACCGGATTCTGACCATCGTCTTTGACATGGCTGCGACGCCATACCGTGCATTGAGCGCCATGCACGACGTTCGCGCCATTGCGCGACACTAACAGTCTTCCTCAGTCCTTGCGACGGAGTCGAAATCGAATGTCAGCAATCTCCAGTGGTGTCGGTCTTGTTTCCGGTCTGCCGATCAACGAACTCGTTGAGTCGTTGATCGCGGCTCAGCGCGGACCGATCACGCAGCTGACAAATCGCGTCAACACATTGTCCGCCAGTCGCGCCGCGCTGTTACAGATCTCGGCGCAGTTGCTCTCGTTGCGCAATTCCGTTTCGCGATTGACGGCGCCGGCGACATTTCGGGCTGCCGCGGCGACTTCGAGTAATGAATCCTCGATTTTGGCGACAGTCAGCGCCGGGACGCCCCCGGGGCAGTACACGTTCAATGTCAGAAATCTCGCGTCGACGCATCAGCTCATTTCGACGGGATTCGCCACCAAGGATCGATCGCCCGTCGGCACGGGCACGCTGACGATTGAGTCCGCGGCCGGCAAAGTCAATCAGTCCACGTCGCTCGCGCTGCTGAACGGCGGCGAAGGCGTTCGCGTGGGTCGGATCAAAGTCACGGACAAGGCCGGGAGTGAGGCGACGATTGATCTGGTGTCGGCCCGAAGCGTCAGCGATGTCGTCAGCGCCATCAACGCATCGTCGGCGATTCAGGTTCGGGCGAGCGTCGATGGTGATCACTTGAGAATCGAGGACCTGTCCGGCGGCGGCGGGGCATTGAAGATCTCCGACGTCGGCGCCGGTAAGGCGGCCACGGATCTGGGTATTGTCGGTTCGACAACCGGCAGCGCCATTGTCGGCGGAAACATCGCATTCATCGGTGAAAGCACGTTGCTGCGTCAATTGAACGACGGAAACGGCATACGTGTTCAGAAGAGCGCGCCGGACTTCAGCGTCACGCTGGGCGACGGCGGGGTCCTGCAATTCGATCTTTCAAAGAACCTGAGTGCCGCCGCGCCGCTGTCGTTCCTGAATTCGGGCGGCGGAGTGCCGGATGGCGTGGTCCGCATCACGGATCGATCCGGCTCGAGTGCCGAGATCGATTTGAGCGGCGCTGAGACGGTCGGCGACGTGCTCGCATTAATCAATGACAATACAGACATCGATGTTGAGATCAGTGTGACGCAGGGTTTCGGGAATTTTACGATCAAGGACACGTCGCTCGCCGAGGGCCAGGAAGCGGCCAACGATCTGTTGATTGAAGACGTTTCGGGCGGGGCCGCCGAGGCGCTGGGAATCGCCGGTTCGGCAGATTCCAATACGCTGAAAGGCGAAGACGTATATTACGTGGATTCGGTCGGCGATGTGTTGCGTCTGATCAATCAGTCGCCCGAGAACGCCGGTCGTCTGATCGCCTCGATCTCTGAAGACGGGCTTGGTATCGAGCTGACAGACACAACGGGCGGCGATGTCCAGGTTGCGGCGATCAACGGCTCACGAACGGCGCAGGATCTGGGCATTCTCCCAGGGCTCGGTTCGTTTGACGGTTCGACGGTACGATCTCGTCGATTGATTGCGGAACTGGATACCGTGCTGCTGCGAACGCTCAATGGCGGGCAGGGGGCGGATCTCAGCGACTTGTCGATCGCGGATCGGGCCGGCAACAGCGCGTCCGTCAATCTCAATGGGGCCAGAACGCTGAACGACGTTATTGACGCGATCAATGCGTCGGGAACCAACCTGAGTGCGTCCGTGTCGTCATCGGGGTTGGGCATCGCGATCACGGATTCGACGGACGCCGCGGCAATCACGGGCAATCTTGTCGTGTCGGGCATTACGGCCGTATCCCTGGGAATCGATGCGAACGTCGCCGCGTCCGACGTCGGCGGCCGCAATTTACAGCGGAAATACGTCAGCGAAGCGACGCGACTCGACGATTTCAACGGCGGCGTTCCGCGCGGAAAATTCAAGATCACGACGAGTACCGGGACGACAGCCGAAGTCGATCTGACGCAAGGTGATGAGCAGACAATCGGCGACGTCCTTCGCGAAATCAGTACGCGTCTCGGCGACGGACTGACTGCTCGCATCAACGATACGGGCGACGGTATCGTCGTCGTCGATACATTTGGCGGCGCCGGGAAGCTCAAGATCGAAGAATCCGGCGGGACGGTCGCACGGGCCTTGAACATTCTGGGCACGGCGAAGGATGGGTTCGAATACATCGACGGTTCATTCGAGAAACGCATCAATATCGGGGCGTCGGACAGCCTCGACGACGTCGCCACGAAAATCCGCTCCAGTGGAGCGAAAGTCAGCGTCGCCCTGATCAACGATGGTTCGGGAAACAAACCTTATCGATTGAGCATCACGTCGGAAGCATCGGGAATCACCGGCGCGCTTGCCCTTGACGGCGGGACGTCGGGCATCAATTTCGATACCGTCTCGGCGGCGCGCGATGCGATCGTGACGTTCGGACCCGCCGACGCGGATCGTCCCCTTGTGTTCAGCACGAGCGGAAACACGCTGACGGACGCCGTGGCAGGTCTCAAACTCAATCTGCTGGCGGCGTCCAGCGAACCGGTCACGATTTCCGTCACGCGAAACCAGGAATCCGTCGTGACAGACGTGAAGGCATTCGTGACGGCCTACAACGATGCGATTTCGCTGCTCGACGGGCTGACGGATTTCGATTCGGAGACGTTCGAGCGCGGCATCCTTCAGGGAGATGCAACGGCCCGACGAGTTCGACAAAGCCTGACAAGCCTGATCAGCCGTGTGGTGCCGGGGACGGAATCGTCATTGGATCGCTTCGGCAGCGTCGGCATTCGATTCAGTTCGGGCGGGCAGATTTCGCTTAACGAAGAGAAGCTACGCGGGGCCATCGACTCTGATCTGGAAGGCGTCGTCGAGCTTTTCACGACGCAGGAGCTGGACGACGACGGCGTGGTGATTCGACGAGGATTGGCTTATCAGATCCAGGCGGAGATCGATCGGCTGACCGACACGGAGACGGGCACGATTCCGCTGAGGGATCAATCGCTTCAGACCAGCGAGAACCAGCTGAACAATCGCATCAGTCAGCTGGAACTCCTGCTCGATGGACGCCGGGAACGGCTGTTCGCCGAGTTTCAGACGATGGAGAGCGTCATCGCTCAGTTGCAGAGTCAGCAATCCGCGCTGGGTGGCCTGACAAGTCTGATTTCCGGCGCATCGTAATCATCGAATCTGAACGAGACCCGAATCGTGGTCTACTATGCAGATCGCGCCAGCGACGATGCGCACCATGTCGCGCCGATTCCGCGTCCTTGAGGCGGCGGCTCGGCAGCTTCTACAATCTCTTTCACACATCTCATCCGCGAATACTCAAATCCGGCCATGTATGAACCGATGTAGTTGGCGTAGGACTGCGAGGGGCGGACGGCGTCAGATCGAAACGGGAGCAGGATCGCGGATGCACGAGAACGGTACCAACGAATACCTGAAGAATGCCGTCATGTCTGCGTCGCAGGAGCAGTTGACGCTGATGCTTTACGACGGAGCGATTCGGTTTTCCCTGCAGGCGCGCGACGCGCTGGCGAAAGGCGATTTCGAATCATCATGCGAAAAGCTGATCCGTGCGCAGAAGATCATTCTTGAGCTGCGGAACGGATTGCGATTCGAAGTAAACCCGACGCTGTGTGACCAGATGGCGGGGCTATACGACTTCATCTATGCACGACTCGTTGATGCAAATGTGAAACGCAGCCTGACGATGATCGACGAGGCTGTCAGAATTCTCCGGCATCAACGAGAGACATGGCAGATGCTCATGAACAAGGTCCGTTCCGAGTCATCCAATCGTACGGCGGCGGAAAATGCCGACGCGATCGGCATGTCCCTCAGTATTGAAGGATGATCCGACGCGATCATCGCTTCTGATTCCCCATTTTCTTGATCCCGAATCCTGTCGCAATGATTGCCTGATAGCGCCGGATGCGGTAACTGGCGAGGCCCCTTGCGCTGGCCGATAATGGTCGGGATACGCACTCGCGCGAACTCGCGTGAGGAATGCGACGTAAGAACATGTTCCGGTGTTTCGCTGCATTGGTGCAGAATCGCAGAGGTAACGACGATGAAAAACCGCAAGCAAATCCGGCACAGTACGCTTTCGCTGCTCGCATTGTGTCTTTCCGGATCCGCTGTCGTCGCGCAGTCGCCGGAGAATGCGCCCGCGCCGCCGATCGATCCCGTCAAAGCCATCGATATGGCGATCCATGCGATTGAGACGGGGGACCTGCGTCAGGCGGACCAGTTGATTCGCGACGTCAGCGCGACGCATCCCAAGATGAGCCGGCTGAATCTGGCGAACGGTATGTTGCTGATTGAGCTTTCACGATTTGCCGAGGCGATCGAGGCGTTCGGACTCTACAACGCAACGGATGAAGGAAATCGCGATTATCGCGGATGGGCCGCCGTCGGCTCGGTGTACCTCAAATCCTATATGTACTCTTCCGCGATCGGACCTTTGGAAAAGGCACTCGATCTTGTACCGATCGGGCAGGAGAAGGGGTTGGTCAAAGCGCGCATCGCGCTCGATCTCGCCCGGACCCATCTCGGTCTGAATGACAGGAAGTCGGCCATCAAGGCGATCAAGGATGCACGAGGGAGTGCTTCCGATGTCGGAGAAATTCAGGCGGTCGTTTGCGAACTGGCCTCGCGAGCGGGCGATTCGGAAACAGCCGTTTCGGCCGGGGCGTCCGCGATCAAAGCGTTCGGCAGCGATCTGGGCGTCAACCCACTGAGCGTTCCCGCACATCGCGGACTCGTGCGATGCTATCAGGTGTTGTACTCTGAGCAGACGATCAAGCTCTCCAAAAACCCAACAGACGGCCAGTCATTCGTCGAAGCGGCGCGACTGCTTCGATCGATTGCGGAGATCGAACGGCGTATTCGACTACTCGACGCACATGGACTCATGCTCCAGGCGCTGGAGTCGAAGCGCGATTCCGTCGACTGGCAGCTGATCGCGGCGGAGCTTGAGATCGACCTGGGCGCCACGTCAGAAGCGGCGGCGAGAATCGATGCCGTTCTTGCGTCTGATCCGGAAAACGCGGCTGCGTTGGTATTGAAGCATCGGCTCACGCCATCGGCCGGCTGATCGCGCCGCGTTCGGCTGCCCGATACAATTCCATCTCAAGGCTTCACGTTCCTCGCTTTGCATCGCGCCGTTTTTGCACGTCAAACGCCAAACGACACAGCCTGTGGAACTGCAAATGCGGTCAACGGATTTTCTTGCGCTCCAAGGCGCGAAACTCGCGCGGACGCGCATGACAACTGCGCACATAACACATTTGAAAATCGGTATTTATGAAACGCAATGCGACGCAAGAAGCTCAAGCGCGCCCACGCGCCGCGTCGATAGAATTGGGCGGGCTTATCGGACAAACCCGATTGCTCACACTTGTAGCTCAATCGACGTCTCAGCGCGGCCGATAACGTCTTTAACGCGCCGCTGAAAGGGCGACCTCTTTGTCGCAAATAGACAGTCATATAAATACAAGAACACCCGTCTTCGGGCGATTATCAATCGCCGTGATGTCGATCGCCGCCGTGATCACGTTGCCGATGCTGGGCGGCTGCAGTCGATTCGGATTCCGACAGGAACAGACCGTCGAATCGTCGAACGCCAGATCCGGCGACGCCGAACGGAAGGTCATCGTCGACGATCCGACGCCGCATTTGCGGGGCGGGGCGTTGATG